>NZ_JBSGDB010000497.1:0-6223 GCF_053602155.1 Streptomyces sp. NPDC004561 | reverse complement strand
TCTGCCGCCGGTGCAGCGCCGAGCGGCGGTGACCGAACCCCACGAACACGACGGGGCCTGCGGCCATGTGCCGCCGGTGCAGCGGCGGGCCCTGGCGCACAGTGTGCTGGAGACCCCCGGGGAGGAGATGGACGCGGGCCTGCGCTCCGAGATGGAGGGCCTCTTCGGCGGCGCCGACTTCAGCGGTGTCCGCCATCACAAGGGCCCTCTGGCGCAGGCGTCGGCCGCGGAACTGGGCGCCAAGGCGTACACCTCCGGGCCGCACATCGTCGAGGGCGCGCCGATGAGCAAGGAGGACTGGGCGCACGAACTCACCCACTACCAGGACCAGTTGCTCGGCTCGGTGCCCGGAACCGACAACGGGATGGGCCTGAGCGTCTCCAGCGAGGGCGACCCGGGCGAACGGCACGCGGTGGACAACGCCCGCCGGGTGATGACCGGGCAGGTGCGGGATTCGGCGCCCTCGCCGGGGGAGGGCGCGCCGGCGGCCGCCGCCGCCGCGGCGCCCGTACAGCGAACGCTCCTCGACGAGGACGACGAAGGCGAGATGCGGGAGCTGTCGCGGCAGGAGGTGACGACCGCCGCCTGGTACACCGAGCTCCACGACGACCACAAGGAACGGCTGGAGCGGTACATCGACGGGGACGAGGAGTACGCGACCGTCGAGAACGCCCTGCTGGACACCCGCAACAGCGTCGTGGCCGCGATGGACGTCCCCTTCTCGATGCACGACAGGCGGTTCCTCAAGGGCGCGTGGGAGAAGCACGGGAACGTCACCGCCTTCGACCCG
Organism: Streptomyces sp. NPDC004561; assembly: GCF_053602155.1. NCBI lineage: Bacteria > Bacillati > Actinomycetota > Actinomycetes > Kitasatosporales > Streptomycetaceae > Streptomyces > Streptomyces sp. NPDC004561. Next base: position 5,433 of record NZ_JBSGDB010000497.1, on the reverse strand, counting down.
GAGATGAAGGAGAACGCGATGGAGGCGAGCCTGGACTCCATGGGCATCCCGGCGAACCCCCGGCGGATCCACCGCGCCTCGGTCACCGACTTCGGAACCCACGTGCCGCACACCGACGTGTACGTGCTGCATCCCGGCCCCTGGGCGGACAGGACGCCTGCCCCCATGAGCCTGGCGTCCTGCCTCGAATCCATCATGGGCGCCAACAGCCGGGCCTGGATCGTCACGGACGACCAGGACACCGGCCGCGACCAGTCGGGGGCGCTGCGCACCCAGATCGAGAACATCAACCGGGAGAAGGCCGCCGGCGACGCGGACTACAAGCCCCTGACCGTGTCCGTCGAACCCGTCACGACGACCGCGGACGGCAGGCACACCGCCGACCTCAACGGTGTCCCCTTCGTTCCCCACCACGGGCCCTCCTACCACCTCACCACCGTGACCAGGCACTGAGTCCGCGGCACGCCCTCCGGCACCGCCGATCCGCACACACCGGGGAACCGCACAGCAGTCAGCAGAGGGGACGACCACCTTGCACGCACACGACGCCGGGGACCGGCAACGGGACGGCCGACACAGCACCCCGGGCCCGGTGCCCGCGCCGAGGTCCCAGCTCCCCGCGGCCCCCGTGCAGCGCATGCTGACCATCCAGGCCATGGCGGGGAACACGGCGGCGACCCAGGCCAGGGCCGAGGCGGCCGGCGCCGCGGCCCTGGCCGAGGCGAAGGACAGGCTGACGCGGTCCATCACCGGCGAGACCCCGGAGCGGGTGTCGGCCAAGCAGATGCGCAAACTGATCGACCGGCGGCTGGACCAGGGGCCGATGTTCACGGAGGAACAGGTCGGCGACATCGAGACCCTGGCCGCCGATCCCAAGTGGCTGCACGAACGGGGGCTGTGCACGGTCGCCGAGGCGGAGGACTACATCGGGAGGAACCAGCACTATCGCTGGGTCAAGCGTCCCAAGGGACAGCGGCTGCTGATCGCGACCCGATACTGGCGCAACCCCCCGGAGACGAGGACGGGCGGCACGCCCACCCGGCCGGACTACCTGATCGGCCGCCATCTCGCCGCACACGACCCGGGCACCCCGGAGCCGGAGCGGATCCACCTGGAACAGGAGCGCGACGCCCAGATCCGGGACACCTTCCTCGACACCTTCGTCCCCCGGGGCATCGGCGACGACCATCCGAAGGCCGAGGAGCACCGGAACAACGCGGCACGCGCCAACGAGCTGCTGGCCAAGGTGTTCCTGATCCTGCGCAACGGGCTGAAGACGTACGTGCCGGACGCCGGGACCCACCTGGACTACCGGGACGGCGACGTGGCCCGCGCGCTGGCCCACGGCGGCCGGGTCAACATCCGCATCCCGCAGATCGGCCAGAGCGACAACCCCGCCGAACTGACCAACTGGCTGGGGCTCACCACGGGCAAGGGCAGCCGCGTCAGCAAGTGGACGGAGGTGCGCGGGTACGGCACCCATCACATGGCGATCGGCGACAACACGGAGGGGGGCCGCGGCAGTTTCGAGGAAGTGGGCGGTATGAAGGCCACGGGCAAGAACCTCGCCGATCCGGACACCAAGCTGTTCGGGGTGAACGCGGCGATCGGCGGCCTGGGCAACCCGGACATCCACGGCGACGCCATCCTGCCGGACGGCCGCTACGGGCACGTCTTCCTGGGCTTCAAGGCACCGACCGCGCGCCGTGACGGGGCCCTGCAGATCGGCATCGAGACCACCGCCCCGTGGAAGACCAATCCGGTCGGCTACTTCCACGGACCGACCAGCACCGAAGCCACCGCCAACCCTGTGTCCAACGTCCATGGACACAAGGCCGACAAGCTCGCCGCGGACGTCCCCCTCCACCTGAACCAGCGCTACGTCGACCTCGCCGAGTTCGAGAAGGACGGCCAGAAGTGGCCGGAGCGGCTCAGGACGCTGGAGGCCCGCTGGAAGGCGGACCTCGCGGCCGCCCCCGACGACGACGGGCGGCGCGCCCGGTTCGCGGAGCTGATCGGCAGGCGGCCGCTGCCGGCGCCGGGGGCCGGCGCAGGCACCTGACGGGCCCGGGCCCACGGCCGGCAGGCGCCGAGCCCGACGGGGCGCTCCCCGGTCGCCGGGTCCCCAAGGGCAACGACCCGGCCCCTCGCGCAGCCGACTCTGCCCGTCCGGCCCCTGACCCGGCCGCCACCGCCCGGCTACCGTCCCCTGGTGAGCCTGTGGACCTCTCTCGAACCCGCCTCCGCGACCGTCGACCCCGGCAGCAGCACCCGCGTGCGGCTGCGGCTGCGCAACACCGGTGACGTCGTCGACGAGTACCGCTTCGAACCGGTCGGGCCGGTGGCGCCCTGGACGAGGGTCGAGCCGCCCTCACTGCGGCTCTATCCGGGCACGACCGGGACCGTCGAGCTGACCTTCGCCCCGCCCCGTACCCCCGACGCCACCGCGGGGCCGAACCCGTACGCCGTCCGGATCACGCCCACCGAGCACCCCGAGGCCACCACCGTGCCGGAGGGCAACCTCACGATCACCCCCTTCACGGAGGTACGGGCCGAACTCGTGCCCGTCACCGTGAAGGGGCGGTTCCGGGGGCGGCCGCGGCTCGCCGTCGACAACCTCGGCAACACCAGGCTGACCGCATCGCTGAACGGCTCCGACAACGGCGACCACCTCGCCTACGACCTGAACCCCGCCAACGTCCAGATCGAACCCGGCCGCGCGGCCTTCGTCAGGACCACGCTGAAGCCGCGCCACATCATCTGGTTCGGGCCCAAGCAGCAGCGGCCGTACACCCTCGCCGTGCAGCGCTCGGGGGCCGACCCGCTGCCCGTCGAGGGCACGTACATCCAGCGGGGCTTCCTGCCGCGCTGGCTCGCCACCTTCTTCGGCGCCATGCTCGCCCTCGGCTTCACCTTCCTCATGCTGTGGATGGCCTACAAACCGGCCGTCAACACCGGCGCCAACGAGAAGGTCGCCGAGGCCGGCACCGCCCTGAAGCCGGCGCCTTCCCCGTCGCTGAGCGCCAACGTGCCGCCGACCCCGGCCCAGCCACAGCAGCCGGCCCCGGGTGGCAGCGGGGGCGGCGGCGGGGACGCACAGCCGAAGAAGAAGGGACCCAAGCCGGTCGTCCCCGCCAGCAGCATCCTGCTGCGCAACACGACCACCGAGAAGTGCGCGGACATCCCCGGGTACGACCAGGGCTCGTCGGGCGGACCCGTGCAGGAGTACACGTGTGACGGGACCTCGAACGACAACCAGCTGTGGAACCTCGAGGTGAAGTACCCGAAGCAGGGACCCGGCGGCAGCGCCCTCTTCCAGATCCGCAACGTCAAGGACCAGCTCTGCATGGACCTGCCGGGCTACGGCGCCGCGCCCCTGCAGAGCGCCATCACCGAGTACGCCTGCGACGGCACGACCGCCGACAACCAGCTGTGGTGGATCGACAAGCAGGCGAGCGGCGCCTACTGGATCCGCAACTACGCCAGCGACAACAAGTGCCTCGACGTCGCGGGTTACAGGACCGGCGGGGACGGCACCAACCTCACCCTGTTCAACTGCACCAACACCGACGACCAGGAATGGGAGATCGTCCACCCCTCGGAGGGCTGACCCGCGCCGGCGGTCACCAGGTGCCCTCGCCCGGCACCAGCCGTCCCGCCTTGCGGTACTCGCGTCGGGCGCCCTCCAGCAGGTCGGCCGCGGTGACCGGTTCGCCGCGGCCGGCGGCGAGGTAGGCCGCGGTCACCACCGCGCTGCGGATCGAGCCGCCGGCCAGCTCGAACTGCGCGGCCAGGGAGGCGAGTTCGATTCCTTCGGCGGCCGGGACGTGGGACAGTCCGTGCCGCCACAGCGCGAGCCGCTGTTCCGGCTCCGGGAACGGGAAGTCGACCACCAGGTCCAGCCGGCGGGTGAACGCCTCGTCGATGTTGGCGCGCAGGTTGGTGGTCAGCAGCGCGATGCCGTCGAAGGACTCCAGGCGCTGGAGCAGATAGGCGCTCTCCATGTTCGCGTACCGGTCGTGCGAGTCCTTCACCTCCGACCGCCTGCCGAACACCGCGTCCGCCTCGTCGAAGAGGAGCACCGCGTCGGTGCGGTCGGCCTCGGTGAAGATGCGTTCGAGGTTCTTCTCGGTCTCGCCGACGTACTTGTCGACCACGGACGACAGCTGCACCACGTAGAGGTCCAGGCCGAGTTCGGCGGCGACCACCTCCGCGGACATGGTCTTGCCCGTGCCGGACTCGCCCGCGAACAGGCCGAGCACCCCGCGGCCCCGGCCGCCGCCCGCGCTGAGCCGCCAGTCGCCGAGGACGCGGTCGCGGTGGCGGGCGCGCAGGGCGAGTTCGCGCAGCTGGGTCAGGGGCCGTTCGGGCAGCACCAGGTCCCGCCAGTCCACGGCCGGCCTGATCCGGCGTGCGTGCCGCTCCAGCCCGGACGCCGACTGCTGTCGCGCGGCCAGCCGCACGTGGGCGGCGGTGAGCGGGGTGCCGTCGAACCCGGCGAGCGCCCGCGCGGCGAGCGCGGCGCGGGCGACGCGGTGTCCGGCCAGGTGGTACGGGGCGACGGTGGCGGCCAGGTCGAGGCCGGGCTCGTCCTCGCCGACGCCCAGCGCCCGCGCCCAGGCGCCCACCGCGCCCGTCCGGTGCGCGGGCGCCTCCAGGACCAGCGGGTCACGGTCGGACCACTGGGGGTCGTACGGTTGCGGGGCGGTGATCAGCACCGGCACGTCCGGGGCGGCGGTCAACGCCCGCACCAGGTCCGCCGGTCGCTCCGGCAGATCGCGGACCACGACCGCACGGCCGCTCAGCCGTGCCTCCCGCAGCAGGTCCGGGACGAGGTCGGCGGGGCCGGAGAAGTGCAGGGCCGGCAGTCCCGCGGCACGCAGCGCCGCCGCGACGCAGGCCAGGCCGTCGCCCTCCCTGCGCTCACGCAGGTGCACGGCGAGCGGTGGACCGGCGGCGAGCAGCGCGGCCAGCCGCCGCACGAAGACGCCGAACTCGTCGCCGTCGCCGTCATCGTCACCGTGGTCCGGGACGTCACCGTCGTACGACATCGGGCGCACCCGTCCCGCCAGCGCCACGTCGGGGGTGTCGTCACCGAGCAGATGGGCCATCAGCCGGTCGGGCACCCGCAACGACCGGCTCAGGAAGGGGCGTTCGGGCTCCTCGACGGTCAGCAGCCCGAGCTCGGCCAGCGGCGCCGCCGGGTGGAAGCGGGCCCGCGCGCCCGACACGTACGCCGGTATGCCGCACAGGTCCAGGGCGAGGCCGATCGTGGCCCTGCGCCGGCTGACGTCGTCGTTGAGGTAGCCGTACAGCGGCTCGAAGGTGCGGTCCAGGTCGGGGGCGAGGGCGATCAGCAGGAGGGTGGCGTCCAGTTCGGTCAGGCGGAGCCGGGCCGCCAGCGCGGCCAGCCGGTCGTCGCCGGTGCCCCCG
>NZ_JBSGDB010000496.1:0-6229 GCF_053602155.1 Streptomyces sp. NPDC004561 | reverse complement strand
GTGGGCTGGCGGGGCGTGTGGCCGGCCCTCGCCGGGCCGGGGCTGCCGGTGATCTCCGGCGGCCGGAGCGCCGGCGCGCGGGTGGCCTGCCGGACCGCGACCGAGCTGGGCGCGCACGCGGTGCTCGCGCTGAGCTTCCCGCTGCACCCGCCCGGCAGGCCGGAGAAGTCGCGTGCCGAGGAGCTGCTGGGCGCCGGGGTGCCCACTCTGGTCGTACAGGGCGGGAACGACCCGTTCGGGAAGCCGGAGGAGTTCCCCGACGGCGGCCACCGGCTGATCGAGGTGCCGTACGGCGACCACGGGTTCGCCGTGCCCAAGCGGGCGCCGGTCACCCAGGAGCGGGCCCTGGAGATCGTCACCGGGGGTGTCGTGGAGTGGGCCGCGTCACTCCGGTGACGCGGGAATGCCGGACGGTGGATGGCTGTTGTGGCGGACAGAAGTGCTGAGGCCTCGGCACAGTCGTCGTGGGAGAGGAAGTCCGCCGCATGGGTCCGACCATCTGCCCGAGCCACGAGCGCCGCGCCGACCTGGACTGGACGGTGCTGCACGCGGCCCGGACCGCGCCTATTCGAGGGGCGGTGGGCACGGGTCGTGTTCTATCCTCCGATTCGAGTGGGATCGGTCTCGGTCCTGCCCGGGATCTTGAGGAGGTGGGTCCGGTCACCGGTACCGACGCGACCGACAACGGCCAGGCGGAGCAGCCCGAGGGCCAGGGCGTGAGCGCGGAGACGGGCACGGAGACCAGCTCCGAGTCGACCGCGGAGCGCACCGCGCGCTTCGAGCGGGACGCGCTCGAATTCCTCGACCAGATGTACTCGGCCGCACTGCGCATGACGCGCAACCCGGCCGACGCCGAGGACCTGGTGCAGGAGACCTACGCCAAGGCGTACGCGTCCTTCCACCAGTTCCGCGAGGGCACCAACCTCAAGGCGTGGCTGTACCGGATCCTCACCAACACCTTCATCAACTCCTACCGCAAGAAGCAGCGTGAGCCGCAGCGCTCCGCCGCGGAGGAGATCGAGGACTGGCAGCTCGCCCGCGCCGAGTCGCACATGTCGACCGGTCTGCGCTCCGCCGAGTCGCAGGCGCTCGACCACCTGCCCGACTCGGACGTGAAGGAAGCGCTCCAGGCCATCCCCGAGGAGTTCCGCATCGCCGTCTATCTCGCGGACGTCGAGGGCTTTGCCTACAAGGAGATCGCGGACATCATGGGGACACCCATCGGAACGGTGATGTCCCGGCTGCACCGGGGCCGCCGTCAACTGCGCGGCATGCTCGAGGACTACGCCCGTGAGCGCGGGCTGGTCCCGGCGGGCGCCGGGGAGTCGAACGAAGCGAAAGGCTCGGGCTCATGAGCTGCGGAGAGCCGCACGAGACGGACTGCAGTGAGGTCCTCGACCACCTGTACGAGTTCCTCGACAGCGAGATGCCGGACGTCGATCGCGACAAGTTCCAGCACCACTTCGAGGAATGCTCGCCCTGCCTGGAGAAGTACGGCCTGGAGCAGGCCGTGAAGAAGCTCGTCAAGCGGTGCTGCGGCCATGACGACGTGCCCGCCGACCTGCGGTCCAAGGTCATGGGGCGGATCGACCTGATCCGCTCCGGGCAGACCGTGCCCGAGCACGATGTGACGGCGACGCCCCAGGAGGGCTGAGCGCATCACCCGAACGTGCTAATCCTCAGGTCATAAGCCCCGGACCCCCCGATTTCCGCCCTAGGCTCCGAGCCCGGACAGGCATGGTCGGGGGAGGGGCGATGGAGGCGGTACCGGCGAGAGCGCGCGGCTACGTGGCCTGCGTCGCCCTGCTGGCCCTGCTCTGCGTCCTGCCGCTGCCGGCGACCCACACCCCCTGGTGGGCGCTCACCCTGCTCGCCGCCCTCTACGCGGCCTGCGAGCACGTCGTACGGCGCCGGTTCGGCGGCACCTTCTACCCCGTCCTGCTCGCCGGGGCGTTCCTGCTCGCCCCGCCGGCCGCCGCGCTCGTCCCGCTGCCCGCCGCGCTGCTCTCCCCGGTCGAGGACCGGCCCGCGCTGACGCGGCGCGCGTGGCGGGCCGCGCAGCCCGCCCTCGCCGTCTGGGGCGCCGCACGGGTGCACTGGGCCCTCGGCGGCCGGGACGCCGTCGTCGCCTCCGACTTCCCCTACGCGCTGCTGCCCGCCGGCGCGGCCGTGCTCGCCTTCTGCCTGGTCCTCACCGTGCTCGACGGCGGCATCCGCGCGGTCGCGCTCGGCGTCCCGCCGCGGCAGGCCTGGCGCGGCCCCGCGACCTGCTCGCTCGCGCCGGTCGCGGTGCACGGACTGGCCGGGCTGATGATGGCCGTGCTGTGGCGCAGCCCGTACGGCCCGGTCGCGGCCCTGCTCGTGCTGCTGCCGATGTGGGTCTCCTGGTGGGTGTTCGCGCAGTACCACCGCGAACGCGCCGCCCACCAGGCCACCATCCGCGCCCTCGTGCAGGCCGTCGACATCAAGGACGGCTACACCCGCGGCCACAGCGAACGCGTCGGGCAGGCCTCCGTGATGATCGCCCGTGAACTCGGCATGGGCGACGACCGCGTCGAGGTGCTGCGCTTCGCGGGCATCCTGCACGACGTCGGCAAACTCGGCGTCCCCACCCGGCTGCTGCGCAAGGACGGACCGCTCACCCCCGAGGAACGGCGGATCATCGAACTGCATCCCGAGTACGGCCACGAGATGGTCCGCGGGATCTCCTTCCTCGGCGAGGCCCGCGCGGCGATCCTGCACCACCACGAACGCCTCGACGGCGGCGGCTACCCCTACGGCCTGGTCGGCGCCCAGATCCCCGAGTGCGCCCGGGTCGTCGCCGTCGCGGACGCCTTCGACGCCATGACCTCCACCCGCTCCTACCGCCGGGCCCGGCCGGTCGAGACGGCCGTCGCGGAACTGGAGCGCTGCGCGGGCACGCAGTTCGACCCCCGCATGGTCACCGCGCTCGTCCGGGCCCTGGGCCGCTACGGCTGGCACCCCGCGGTCACCGCCGACGAGCCGGCGTACGGCCCGGCGCCGCGGGAGCAGGCGGTCCCCCGGCCCGGGGCGCCCCGATGACCGCCCTGCGGATCATCCACGGCGCGGCCGCCCTCACCGTGGCCGGCTCCCTCGCCTGGACCCTGTGGACCGGCCTGGACGACCGGGCTGTCGCGCTCGCCTTCGGGGTGCTCACGGCCGTCGGCGAACTGACCCGCTGGAGCGGTGTGGAGGTACGGCAGGCCGCGCCCCTGGGAGCCGCAGGAGCGCTGTCGTACGCCCTGCTGGGGGCCGACGCCGGACGGCCGAGCGGGCACGACGCCGCCCAGGTCGTCACCGTCGTCCTCGCCGCCACGCTGCTCGGCGCCGTCCCGCACATCTGGCGCGGGCGCACGCCCACCCTGGACCACGTGGCCCGCCGCGTCCTCACCGTCGGCTTCGCCGCCGTCTGCTTCCAACCCCTCTACGGCCGGGGCGTGTTCGCCTCCTGGGGCGGCCCGGGCTACGCCCTGCTGCTGGTCACCCTGCTCGGCCTCACCGAGCTGTGCGACGCCGTGCTGGCCGCCGCGCTCGCCCACTCCCGCACCCGCTGGCCGTTCGGCCCGCTGCTGCGCGAGGAGCTGCGCGGGCTGCTCGGCATCGGCTCCGCCGTGTGCGCGACCGGCGCGGTGATGGCGCTCGCGGTCGCCGTCGCCGGGCTGTGGGCGCTGCCCGTGTTCTGCCTGCCCCTGCTGCTCACCCAGCTGTCCGTCCGCCGGTACGCGGCCGTCCGCGCCACCTACCGGCAGACCATCGCCTCCCTCGCCCGCGCCACCGAGATCGCCGGCTGCACCCCCGCCGGGCACGCCCGCCGGGTCGCCGCGCTCGGCCTCGCCGTCGGCAGGGACCTGGGCCTGACCGAGGGCGAGCTGACCGTGCTGGAGTACGCGGCCCTGATGCACGACATCGGACAGCTCAGCCTGGTCGACCCGGTCCCGGCCGGGGCCACCGCCGAGCTGCCCCCGGCGGAGCAGCGGCGCATCGCCCTGCTCGGCGGGGCCGTGGTCCGGCAGACCGGGGTGGACGCGGCCGTCGCCGTCGTCGTGGAGCGGCAGGCCGACCCCTACCGGGAGCAGCCGGCCGCCGCGCGGATCGTCCGGGTCGTGAACGCGTACGAGGAGAAGACCCGGGACGCCGGCCCCGAGGGCCCGCTGCGCGCGCTGGAGGAGCTGCGCCTGGGCACCGCCGACGACTACGCTCCGGAGGTCGTGGAGTCGCTCGCCCGGGTGCTGTCCCGGCCGCACGGGTGGCGCGGGGCCGCGCCGGCCGAGGGCGGCGGGAGACGTACGGCACTGTCTGACCTCGCCCGGGGCTGGGTAACCCATGGGTAATGAGCGCCTTTCCCGGCGTACGTGGTTGGATGCGAGGGAGAGGGTGTCCGGGGGCACAAGCCAGCCCACTGTGCGGAACTGGAACTGGCAGGCGGGAATCGTGAGGATCTTCGGCAAAGGAAGGCACCGGCCCTCCGCCTCCTGGCGGCAGGCCACCGACCGCGCGTTCACGCTCATCGGCGACGGCCGGTACGAGGACGCGGGCGAACTGCTGACCCGCGCCGCCGACCTGGAACCCTGGCTGTCGGAGTCCTGGTTCAACCTCGCCCTGCTGCACAAGTTCCGGCACGACTGGGAGCAGGCCCGCGCCGCCGGACTGCGCGCCGTCGCCCTGCTCGACCGGGAGAGCGGCGCGCCCGACTGGTGGAACGTCGGCATCGCCGCCACCGCCCTGCAGGACTGGCCGCTGGCCCGCCGGGCCTGGCAGGCCTACGGGCTGAAGGTGCCCGGTGGCGCCACCACGGCCGGTGAACCGCTCGGCATGGAGCTGGGCAGCGCGGCCGTGCGGCTCTCCCCGGAGGGCGAGGCCGAGGTGGTGTGGGGCCGCAGGCTGGACCCGGCGCGGATCGAGGTCCTGTCCATCCCGCTTCCCTCCTCCGGACGGCGCTGGGGCGAGGTCGTCCTGCACGACGGGGTCCCGCACGGCGAGCGCACCACCTCCGCCGGGCACGCCTACCCGGTCTTCGACGAGATCGAGCTGTGGGCGCCCTCGCCCGTCCCCACCTGGGTGGTTCTGCTGGAGGCGGCCACCGAGGCGGACCGGGACGCGCTGGAGCAGCTCGCGGCGGACGCCGGGTTCGCCGCCGAGGACTGGTCGTCCTCGGTGCGGCTGCTGTGCCGGATGTGCAGCGAGTCCCGGATGCCGTCCGACGAGGGGGAGGGCGTGCATCTGGATCCGCATGATCACAGCGAGCCCGGGCACCCCGGCCCGCTGGGGCACCGCACGGACGGGCAGCTGTGGGTGCCCGAGCGGGAGTGCGGGGTGGCCGCGCCGGCCGCGCTGGTGCGGGGGCTGCTGGACGGCTGGGTCGCGGACAGCCCGGACTCCAGGGACTGGCGGGATCTGGAAGAGGTTTGCTGAGCGGCCGGTGACCAGCCGCCTTTAGGCTGTACTCGCAGAATTTTCCAGGCTTGCAGGAAGGCGTACGTCGGTCATGGCTCAGCAGGACACCGATCAGCAGCACGCGGGCGTGCTCCCCGTCGACGACGAGGGCTACGTCGTCGACACGGAGGACTGCGAGGAGCGCGAGAACGCCTGGCGGGAGCGCGGGACCTCGCGGCCGGTCACGGTCGTCGGCAATCCGGTGCTGCACAAGGAGTGCAGGGACGTCACCGAGTTCGGCGAGGAGCTCCAGCAGCTGGTCGCCGACATGTTCGCGAGCCAGCGCACCGCCGAGGGCGTGGGCCTGGCCGCCAACCAGATCGGTGTCGATCTGAAGGTCTTCGTCTACGACTGCCAGGACGACGAGGGCGTCCGGCACGTCGGCGTGGTGTGCAACCCGAAGCTGGTCGACCTGCCGGCGGACCGGCGCCGCCTGGACGACAGCAACGAGGGCTGCCTGTCCGTGCCGGGGGCGTACGCCCCGCTGGTCCGTCCCGACTACGCCGAGGTGACCGGCCAGGACGAGCAGGGCAACCCGGTCAGGGTCCGCGGCACCGGCTACTTCGCACGGTGTTTGCAGCACGAGACCGACCACCTCTACGGCTACCTGTACATCGACCGGCTGTCCAAGCGGGACCGCAAGGACGCGCTGCGGCAGATGGCCGAGAACGAGCCACGCTACCCCGTGGTCGCCAACGACATGTTCGGCAACCGCACCGTCTGCGGCATCGGCCGCGGCGACTCCGCGATGCGGGTCGCGGGCCGCAGACCCAAC
>NZ_JBSGDB010000495.1:0-6235 GCF_053602155.1 Streptomyces sp. NPDC004561 | reverse complement strand
AGCTACCTCGCCGGCCTCCACCTCCGAGCCGCAATGATCTGGGTCGACGACCTGATCAAGACCACCGAATGATCACGACATCACACAGGCCCTAGCTCTCCGGCTGCTGGGCGAGTGCGTCGCCAACCTCGTCCTGCCATGTTCGCCCAGTCAGCCGCGGACGATGTTCTGGGCCTGCGGCCCCTTCGGCCCCTGCCCGATCTGGAAGGTGACGTGCTCGCCCTCGGTGAGCTCGCGGAAGCCGCTGCCCTGGATCTCGGAGTAGTGTGCGAATACGTCGGGCCCCCGCCGTTCTGCGAGATAAAGCGAAGCACTTCTCTGCGTTGAGCCACTTCACGGTGCCGCTGACCATCAGATCATCCTTCGTCCATGCCCGCGAACAGCCCTGGTCCGGGCATGCTCCGGCTCCTCGACAGCAGGAGCTGCACTGGATGTACCCCGAACCACTCGGTTTGCCCGTCCGAATACGGTCGTGCGCCAACGAGTGCGTGATGTCTTCCATCACGGCGTATGACGCCACGTCCTCGGAGCGGGGCGGCATCACTGTGGCCGGTGAGCCCCGGAGGACCACCATCCGGCAGCAACAGCTCAGCCGGTCGTCGTGCGTAGCGCTTCCTCGGCCTGGCGGGCGCGCCACTCCTCGATCGTTTCCTGCTGCTGTCGGGCTCGTTCGAGCAGTGTGTCGAGCTGGGCAGGGTCCAAGCCCTGGTCCGTCGCACTGAGCCGAAGCAGGGTCTGCCATCCGGCCGTCTTGCCCTCGGCCGCCAGCCGCAGCCCTTCCAGATCCCACAGTGCCCACGTCGAGCACGGCCACGCCCGGCGGGAGCGGCTCCTCGGACACAGCTCCAGCCAGCAGGGCCGTGTCCTCCTGGGGGGCGCAGACGCCCGGTAGCACCACGTGATTCACCGATACCGCGTACCCCAGCTGTCACGATCTATGAAAACGGCAAAGGTAACGCGTACAGAACGCGTACAGGATGTCACCCTGCGGACGCATACGAAGAGGAGGAACCCGCACCGTGCCTGGCTTCGGGTCCCGCCTCTGCCGTAGTGTCAGGCGGCGAGCTGATCCACGCCGAGGTCCGCATCGTGGCCGCGACGCCAGAGGTCGCCCGGCGCGTCGCCGAAGTGCTCCGGCGCTGCTTCGCCTCGACCGAGCAGCGCAGCTATCCCGCGGGCCCCGCAGGAGGGACCCGGCTCCACATCACCCTCGACACCGCTCAAGCGGCGGAACCCGCACCGTCCTGGCTCACGACCAGCACCTCGACAGAGCAGACACAGACACACGCCGACGAGGTGTGACCCGGATCCGAGCGGCCCGAGGATCCGCCGTCGCCTCCGTCCCCGCGCGGCCGTCAAGCCGGAGAACGACAGTCATGACGAAACGCCGCGAACGCAAGAACAACCGGAAGGCGGTCCTGCGACCCCTGTACGGGCCGTCGAGCGCAACCGCCCCGAGGTCAATGGATCGGCGCTGCGCGCCGAGCTGGCCCTGCCTGACGAGGACCTCTCCGCCGTCTGCGCCTATCTGACCGACGAGGGCCTGATCAGCGCGGACTGCACATCACACCACACCCCCGCCACCGTCTCGCTGACGCACCAGGGCATCCGTCTGATGGAGGAACTGGAGGAGGAAGAGGAGGAACAGGAGGACCGGGTGAAGCCAGAGGAGGCACAGCCGGACGACTGACCCGCCCTCTTCTCCTCCTCCAGAGGTAACCTGACCGCACCGAGAGCTTTTCGCGCAGCGCGACCGGCGGTGCCGTTCCCGGCGAGTGACGAAACGGGCAGTCGTCCCACGGCTCCCGGGACGGGACCGCACGATGGAACCCGGCGGAACACCGGCCGAAGGCGCGTCCTCGGCCGCCGACGCGCACACGTACCGCATGCCCACGCCTCGCCTAGCCCTCACCCCGGGCGTCAGCCACGGCCCGCTGGACGGGGCCTGGTGGCCGCACTGCGACGCGCTGGAACTCGAACTTCCCTCGCTCGTCGGCTCGTTGGAGCCGGACCCGGACACGACGGTACGCGTCACCGTGGACCCCGCCGAATGGCCCGACACCCCGCGCACCGTCATGGCGCCCGGCCGGGTGATCGCCGTGGAGCCGGCCGGCGCCGGAGGCGAGACGCACGTCATCTCCCTGGACTGCGGCTCCGTGGGACGCTGGGTACTCCTGGTCGTCCCGCCGGATGAGCCGGCCGGAACAGCCGCCCGGCTGCTGGCCGCCGCGGCGGACCCCGAGAACCCGCTGACCGCCGCGCGCATGCTGGCCCTCGCCGAGACCGATCGCCTCGGGGGCACGACGGGGGAGGCGGAATGAGGCACGCCGGCCCTGGGGCGCCCACTGCCGGCACAGCCATTCCGCCTTGCCCCCGACTCCTGCGCGAGCCGTTGACCACGCAAGGTGGAGCGCCCGCACTCTTCGAGGAATGCCGCATCGTCCGCGCACACGGCGAACTGGACAGACAGACCGTGGCGCCCGGGGCCCGCGCCCTGGCCGAAGCCCGCGCGGCCCGGCCCGGACGGCTCCTCCTCATCGTGGACCTGAGCGAGGCAACCTTCACCGACTGCAGCATCCTGACGCCACTGTGCGATGCCTGGTACGACTGCCATGCCCGGAGCGGCTGGCTGCGCATCGTATACGGCAACCACACGACGGACCTGGTCTTCCGCTGCACCGGTCTCCTCGACCGTTTCCCCGCGTATGCCAGCGCGCAGGACGCCTGGGAGGGACGAACGGCCGAGCCCTGCGCAGCGGAGCCGCCCCGACGACCCGCGTTCCGCATCGTCTCCCTTGAGGACCAACTCGACGACGCCCTGCGTCTGAACCGGGAAATACGCCGGAAGCTGGACGAGCACGGCGCAGATACCTAGTCCCGCCACAACAGAAATACACCCCGCCGCGGGAGGATAATTACTGGGCGCTCCCGAAAACGCATGGCTGTCTCCATCCGGCCTGTGTTAACGTGAGAGCAGTTGCAGTTTTGGTTGCCAGAGATTTTTTCTTTGCAGAGCTTTCCGGATATTTCCGGAGGGGTGATCATCGCGGCGACTCGGCTCCGCAAAGTGCGGAGTCCGGCACTGCCCCCCAAGGGAGATTCAATATGGCATCTGGCACCGTGAAGTGGTTCAACGCGGAAAAGGGCTTCGGCTTCATCGAGCAGGAGGGCGGCGGCGCTGACGTGTTCGCCCACTACTCGAACATCATCAGCAACGGAGGCTTCCGCGAGCTTCAGGAAGGCCAGAAGGTTAGCTTCGACGTCACGCAGGGCCAGAAGGGCCCGCAGGCTGAGAACATCGTTCCCGCCTGACGCAGACGCGAATCGTCGCGAGCCAGTGGTTCGCGCATCATGTGGCTGGGGCCCGTGCTCTTGGGGTACGGGCCCCAGCTCATTAATTTTCCCCTTGTCCGGGTTTTCCGGACCGCCGGCCGTCCCCGCTCCAGCGCCACGAGGTCCGGCTCTTTTTTCTTCGGCTCATTCTTGCGAATCCTCGTGCGGTCATCGCCGCTGGACGGAATTCCTCGATACGCCGCATCGAGGAAGGTTCTTCCATGAACCGCACCCCCCGTCACACCGGCACCGCTTCCGGTAGCCGCTTCCGTACGCAGGGGACGGGCCGCCAGGGTCCCCGCCCCGGTACCGGACGAAAGACTGGCCAGGGCGCACGCTCCGCCCCGCGCCGACAGGAGTTCGCCCTGCCGGTCACCCTCACCGAGCCACTGCCGGCGGTCGGGACGTTCACCGAACTGGACATGCCCGCAAGGCTGTTGGCCGCGCTCGGCGCCGAGGGCGTGACCGTGCCCTTCCCGATCCAGGCGGCCACACTGCCGAACGCACTGGCCGGCCGGCACGTCCTGGGCCGGGGCCGTACGGGTTCGGGCAAGACGCTCGCCTTCGGCCTGCCGGTACTGGCCCGTCTGGACGGACAGCGGGCCCAGCCCCGGCAGCCGCTCGCCCTCGTCCTCGTCCCCACGCGGGAACTGGCCCAGCAGGTCACCGACGCGCTCACCCCCTACGCCCGCGCCCTACGGCTGCGGCTCGCCACCGTGGTGGGCGGCATGTCGATAGGCCGCCAGGCGAGTGCGCTGCGCGACGGCGCCGAGGTCGTCGTGGCGACGCCCGGCCGCCTCAAGGACCTCATCGAGCGGCGGGCCTGCCGGCTGGACCGGGTCGCCGTCACCGTGCTGGACGAAGCAGACCAGATGGCCGACATGGGTTTCATGCCGCAGGTGACCGCGCTGCTCGACCAAGTTCCCGCGAGCGGCCAGCGGTTGCTGTTCTCGGCCACGCTGGACCGCAACATCGACCTCCTGGTACGCCGCTACCTCCACGACCCCGTGGTGCACTCGGTCGACCCGTCCGCAGGAGCTGTCACCACCATGGAGCACCACCTGCTGCACGTGCGCGATGCCGACAAGGACAGCGCCGCGACCGAGATCGCCGCCCGCGACGGCCGCGTGCTCATGTTCCTGGACACCAAGCACGCGGTGGACCGGCTCACCAAGCACCTGCTGTCCGTCGGGGTACGAGCCTCGGCCCTGCACGGCGGCAAGTCCCAGTCACAGCGCAACCGGACGCTCGCTCAGTTCAAGGACGGCCACGTCACGGTCCTGGTGGCCACCAACGTCGCCGCCCGCGGAATCCACGTCACGGGCCTCGACCTCGTCGTGAACGTAGACCCTCCCGGCGACCACAAGGACTACCTCCACCGCGGCGGCCGTACCGCACGCGCCGGCGAGTCCGGCACCGTCGTCACCCTCGTGCTGCCGCACCAGCGGCGAGCGATGGACCGTCTGATGGGTGACGCCGGAATCGTTCCGCGCACCGTACGGATCCGCCCTGGCGAGGCCAAGCTGCACCGCATCACCGGCGCCCGGACCCCCTCCGGCGTGCCCGTCGTCCTCGCCGCACCGGTCGAAGGACGCCCCGAGGGCAAGGGAGCCGTCGGCTGGCATTACAGGAGTCGGGCCGCCGGCCGTGGCGGAAGCGGCCGGGCCGCCGCCCGGGGCCGCCGGCCTGCACCGAGGAACAACCCTTAGCTCAAGCCCGGGGAAGCGCTCCCTGCGGTCGGGACGAGCCGTCGCCCGTCCTGCCCGCCCCGACGAAGAGGAGAAGCCCTTGACGACGTTTCCGCCCCGAACGCAGAAGCTCGGCAGCGCCGATGGCACCGGTCTGACCGCCCGCGACGCCATGCATGCTCCCGGGCCGCAGGTCGACGACCACATGGCGGTCGACGTGGCCCTGTCCGTCCTCATCGGTGCGCGTGTCCCGCATCTGCTCCTCCGGGACGAGGACGGTCGGTGCGCGGGACTGGTCACACGGGCCCAGCTCGCCGCACACCGCGGCGGCTCGTGGTACAGCGACCGGACGCGGCTGCGGGACATCCCACTCGACCGCGGGCCGTTCACCTCGTCCACATCGATACTCGGTGAGGCGGAGGCCGCCATGCGGATCCGTACGCTGGACGTGTCCCCCGTGATCGACGAACACGGCTACGCCCTGGGCGTGCTCGCTCTCACGCCCTGACCGTCGTACCGACCGGTCACCGTCCCCGGCATTCTCCCCCACTTCGTGGAGGCAGCCATGCGCTGTGTCATCGCCCGGTACCCCTTCGACCTAACCAAGATCGAGGTCGAACAGTCCATGACCGGCGTCCCGCCCGAACCCGTCACCGGCGTGTCTGTCACCATCGACCGCCGCGTCTACCCCGTGATGCAGGTCGGGAAAGTAATCACCAGGCAGAACCGCCGTGACTTCACGGTGGCCGAGATGCGCCGGGCGCTGACCCGACTCGGCTTCACCTGCCACGAAGCGCGCCCTGTCGCGCCAAGCTGGGATGCGCGGGCGGACGACGACGCGCTCGGCTGGTGAACGATTCCGAAAACGACGGCAGATGAATTGTCGTCCACGGGTTGGAACACCGAAGGATGTGGCACCCGGCTGGTGGCGGGCCGGACGCGCCTTGGGGCCAACGGTTCGGTAATGAGCCGCGAGGCCGCACGAGGCCGGTACGACCCGCCGGCCCGGTTGTCGTCGCGGGGCCACCCGGCGACAACCGGTGCGGCCGGCCCGAGCCGTTACCGGCAGTGCTGCACCTGTGCGACCGCAACCGCACACGGATGCACGGCGCCGAACCGCCGACAACTACTCGTCGGGGCCGCGCGCATCCTGGAGCAGAGCAAACCTCATCGACCACCGCTTTAGTCGGGTAGCCGGGTCTCGCCGGACAGTC
>NZ_JBSGDB010000494.1:0-6258 GCF_053602155.1 Streptomyces sp. NPDC004561 | reverse complement strand
CGTCACGGGCGGCCTGTTCGCGGTGGCGCTGTTCCTCACCCCGGTCGCCACGATGGTCCCGTCCCAGGCGGCCACCCCTTGCCCGGCAGTTCGACCTTCGCGCCCAGTTCGACGAGCTTTTCCATGAAGTTCTCGTAGCCGCGGTTGATCAGCTCGATGCCGTGGACACGGGAGGTGCCCTCGGCGGCGAGGGCCGCGATGAGGTACGAGAAGCCGCCGCGCAGGTCGGGGATGACCAGATCGGCGCCCTGGAGCCGGGTCGGGCCGGAGACGACCGCGGAGTGCAGGAAGTTGCGCTGGCCGAAGCGGCAGTCGGAGCCGCCCAGGCACTCGCGGTAGAGCTGGATGTGGGCGCCCATCTGGTTCAGCGCGGAGGTGAAGCCGAGCCGGGACTCGTACACCGTCTCGTGGATGATGGACAGGCCCGTGGCCTGCGTCAGGGCCACCACCAGCGGCTGCTGCCAGTCGGTCTGGAAACCGGGGTGGACGTCCGTCTCCAGCGCGATGGACTTCAGCTGGCCGCCCGGGTGCCAGAAGCGGATACCCTCGTCGTCGATCTCGAAGGCGCCGCCCACCTTGCGGTAGGTGTTCAGGAACGTCATCATCGAGCGCTGCTGGGCGCCGCGGACGTAGATGTTGCCGTTGGTCGCGAGCGCCGCCGACGCCCAGGACGCGGCCTCCAGGCGGTCCGGCAGGGCGTTGTGGGTGTAGCCGCCGAGCCTGTCCACACCGGTGATGCGGATCGTCCGGTCGGTGTCCATCGCGATGATCGCGCCCATCTTCTGCAGCACGCAGATGAGGTCCTCGATCTCCGGCTCGACGGCCGCGTTGGAGAGCACGGTCACGCCCTCGGCGAGGACGGCCGTCAGCAGCACCTGCTCGGTCGCGCCCACGGACGGGTACGGCAGCCGGATCTTCGTGCCGCGCAGGCCCTTCGGGGCCTCAAGGTACTGGCCGTCCGCCCGCTTCTCGATGCTCGCGCCGAACTGCCGCAGCACGTCGAAGTGGAAGTCGATGGGCCGCCCGCCGATGTCGCAGCCGCCGAGGCCGGGGATGAAGGCGTGGCCGAGGCGGTGCAGCAGCGGGCCGCAGAAGAGGATCGGGATGCGGCTGGAGCCCGCGTGGGCATCGATGTCAGCGACGTTGGCGCTCTCGACGTGCGTCGGGTCGAGCACCAGTTCACCGGGCTCCTCACCCGGGCGGACCGTCACCCCGTGCAGCTGGAGCAGCCCGCGCACCACCCGCACGTCACGGATGTCGGGGACGTTGCGCAGTCGGCTCGGCGCACTGCCCAGCAGGGCGGCGACCATCGCCTTGGGTACGAGGTTCTTCGCACCGCGGACACGGATCTCGCCCTCGAGCGGGGTTCCGCCGTGGACAAGCAGGACATCGTCGTTGACGGTCATGAATCTCGCGTTCCGATGAGTTGGGCAGGGTCCGGCCGATCACTGTGCGCGGGGGCCGGAGAGACAGGGTAATCGCCGATCACCCTCCGGCCGTAAGCCCGAGTACCGCCCAGTCGCGTCAAAGCTGTGCCACAACACGAACCGTTCCCAATCGGACACATGGGGTCACCGATCCAGGGTGTGCGCCGGGGGCGCATCCTTACGCCCTGAGCTGGGTACCCCCGATTGGCTCCCCACACCGGGGGAAGATGCGGGATCATGTCTGGCATGACCGAGGTGTCCTCGCTCACAGGGCGGCTGCTCGTGGCCACCCCCGCCCTGGCGGACCCGAACTTCGACCGCGCGGTGGTGCTCCTTCTCGACCACGACGAGGAGGGCTCACTCGGCGTCGTCCTCAACCGCCCCACCCCTGTCGGCGTGGGCGACATCCTGGAGGGCTGGGCCGACCTCGCCGGTGAGCCGGGCGTCGTCTTCCAGGGCGGCCCCGTCTCGCTGGACTCGGCGCTCGGCGTCGCGGTCATCCCGGGCGGTGCGAACGGGGAGCGGACCCCGCTGGGCTGGCGGCGGGTGCACGGCGCGATCGGCCTGGTGGACCTGGAGGCCCCGCCGGAACTGCTCGCCTCCGCCCTCGGCTCCCTGCGGATCTTCGCCGGGTACGCCGGCTGGGGTCCCGGCCAATTGGAGGACGAGCTGGTCGAGGGGGCCTGGTACGTGGTCGAGTCGGAGCCCGGCGACGTCTCCTCGCCGGCCCCGGAGCGGCTCTGGCGCGAGGTGCTGCGCCGCCAGCGCAGCGAGCTGGCGATGGTGGCCACGTATCCGGACGACCCTTCACTCAACTGATACGTGTGCGCTTCAGTACCCTGGGCGGTATGAGCACTCTCGAGCCCGAGCGCGGGACTGGTACGGGGACCCTCGTAGAGCCGACGCCGCAGGTGTCCCACGGTGACGGCGACCACGAGCGCTTCGCCCACTACGTCCAGAAGGACAAGATCATGGCGAGCGCCCTCGACGGCACCCCCGTCGTGGCGCTGTGCGGCAAGGTCTGGGTGCCGGGCCGCGACCCGAAGAAGTACCCCGTGTGTCCGATGTGCAAGGAGATCTACGAGTCCATGGGCAGCGGCGGCGGTGACGAGGGCGGGGACAAGTAGCGGCTCCGCACCCGGTCCGACCCGAGAGGGCCCCGGCACGTCTCGGCGTGTGCCGGGGCCTTTGCCGTGCCCGGGTCCGGTGTCAGTGGTCCAGACCTCTTGTGTGTGAGGCCGGGAGTCCGTAGCGTCCGTACCGGTTGTACGCAGCGAAACAGTCGTTGCACGCTGTGCAACGCCGGGTGCGGAGGTACGACGGACGACATGAACGACACACCCCTTTCCCCGGAACACGGCACGGCGCTGATCCCCGCGCCGGGCCGGATCGTCGGGAACGCCGCCGGTCGCGCGAGCCTGGACGGCGGGACGGCGCTGGAGGCGCGGCCCGGCACGGAGGGCGTCGCGCGTTGGCTGCGGGCCACTCTCGGAGCGGCGACCGGCCTGCCCTTTCCCGACGACCCCGGACGCGCCCGGCGCATCGTGCTGAGCATCGAGCCGGACCTGCCGCCGGAGGGTTATCGCGTCGTCGTCGGCGAATATCCGTTCCGCATCGAGGGCGGCGATGCGGCAGGTGTCTTCTGGGGCGCGCAGACATTCCGTCAGCTGCTCGGACCCGACGCCTTCCGCCGTGCGCCGCTGCGGCCGGGGAGGGACTGGGATCTCCCGGCGGTGACCGTCCACGACAGCCCGCGATTCGGCTGGCGCGGTCTCCTTCTCGATGTCGCCCGGCACTTCATGCCCAAGGAAGGCGTGCTGCGCTACCTGGACCTGATGGCCGCGCACAAACTCAACGTCCTGCATCTCCATCTGACGGATGACCAGGGCTGGCGCATCGAGATCGAGCGGTATCCAAAACTGACCGAAATCGCCTCTTGGCGGTCGCGGACGAAATTCGGTCACCGGGCCTCACCCCTCTGGGAGGAGAAGCCGCACGGGGGTTACTACACCCAGGACGACATCCGGGAGATCGTCGCCTACGCCGCCGAGCGGCATATCACCGTCGTGCCGGAAATCGACGTGCCGGGCCATTCGCAGGCCGCCGTCGCCGCGTATCCGGAACTCGGCAACACCGACGTCATCGACACCACCGCCCTCTCCGTCTGGGACACCTGGGGAATCAACTCCAACGTACTCGCCCCCACCGACACCACCCTGCGTTTCTACGAAGGGGTGTTCGAGGAGGTTTTGGAGCTGTTCCCGTCACGGTTCATCCACATCGGCGGCGACGAGTGCCCCAAGGGCCAGTGGCGCAAGTCGCCGGCCGCCCAGGCCCGCATCGCGGAACTCGGGCTCGGCGACGAGGACGGGCTCCAGTCCTGGTTCGTCGCGCACTTCGACGCGTGGCTCTCCGCGCGCGGACGCCGGCTCATCGGCTGGGACGAGATCCTGGAGGGCGGCCTCGCGCCGGGCGCGGCGGTTTCCTCCTGGCGCGGCTACGGCGGCGGGATCGCCGCCGCGCGGGCCGGCCACGACGTGGTCATGTGCCCCGAGCAGTACGTGTACTTGGACCACCGCCAGGCCCTCGGCGAGGACGAGCCCGTACCGATCGGCTTCGTGCGCACCCTGGAGGACGTCTACCGGTTCGAACCGGTTCCGGCCGGGCTCACCGGCGCCGAGGCGGAACACGTGCTCGGCACCCAGGCCAACGTGTGGACCGAGGTGCTGGAGGACGCCGCACGCGTCGACTACCAGGCCTTCCCCCGGCTCGCGGCCTTCGCCGAGGTGGCCTGGAGCCGGCTGCCGGCGCCCGCGGAACGGGACTTCGCCCACTTCGAGCGCCGTATGGCCGCCCACTACGGGCGACTTGACGCCCTCGGGGTCGCCTACCGGCCGCCCACCGGGCCCCGGCCGTGGCAGCGGCGCCCCGGGGTGTCCGGCCGCCCGATCGACGGACCGCCTCCGAACAGGTAACGGAAAAATCCCGCCGGCATCACCGAAGAGTGGCAATTCACGCTCTTTGGTGATGCCGTGCGAAAACGGTCCATCTTGTCGGTGAGGTGGGCGAATGCCTCCTAGCGGACCCCCGCGTTCGGGCCTTGCGAAGATGTGCCAGAGTTGCCACGTCCGCCCTGTGAGCACGTACCGTACGGCCACACAGGTGGGACCAGGTGGGGCAGCGGGAAGGGGCAGCCGGTTTGACCACGCACGCACCGCAGGCGGCGCAGGCCGTCACGCTGCCCACGACACTGGACGAGGCCGTGGCGGCACTCGCCGCGCTGCCCGCCGCGGTCCCCGTGGCCGGCGGCACCGACCTGATGGCCGCCGTCAACTCCGGACAGCTCCGGCCCGCCGCCCTGGTGGGCCTCGGCCGGATCAGCGAGATCCGCGGCTGGCAGTACCAGGACGGCCACGCGCTGCTCGGCGCGGGCCTCACCCACGCGCGCATGGGCCGCCCCGACTTCGCGGCCCTGATCCCGGCGCTCGCCGCCGCCGCGCGCGCCGCGGGCCCCCCGCACATCCGCAACGCCGGCACCCTGGGCGGCAACATCGCCTCGGCCGCTCCCACCGGGGACGCGCTGCCGGTGCTGGCCGCCCTGGAGGCGACGCTGATCATCGCGGGCCCGGCCGGCGCCCGCCGGGAGATCCCGGTGTCGCACCTGCTGGCCGGCGTGGAGATGCTGCACGGCGGCGAGCTCATCGGCTACGTGCGCGTACCGCTGCTGCACGCCCCGCAGGTCTTCCTGAAGGCGACCGGACGCACCGGCCCCGGCCGTGCGCTGGCCTCCGTGGCCCTCGTCCTCGACCCCGCCCGGCGCGGTGTGCGCTGCGCCGTCGGGGCCATAGCGCCGATGCCGCTGAGGCCCCTGGAGGCCGAGCAGTGGGTCGCGGGGCTCATCGACTGGGACAACGACCGCGCGCTGGTCCCGGAGGCGCTGAACGCCTTCGGCGAGTACGTCGCCGCGGCCTGCATCCCCGACCCGGCGCCGGAGCCGGACGGCTCCGTGCCCGCGCTGCCGCCCGCCGTACTGCACCTGCGGCGCACCGTCGCCGCACTGGCCCGACGAGCACTGGGGAGGGCGCTGTCGTGACCGACGACCAGCACGGAGAGGGCACGCCCCCGGGCGGCAGCCGCTGGAACCCGCTGCCCCAGGGCGACTACGACGACGGCGCCACCGCCTTCGTCAAGCTCCCCGAGGGCGGCATCGACGCCCTGCTGTCCGGCGACAGCCCCCTGGCCGCCCCCGGGCACGGCTACGTGCCGCCGCCGATAGCGACCGCCCCCGACGACGCGGCCACGGACACGTGGCCCACGCCGGACGGCGGCGGCCGGTGGCCCGACCCGAACGCCGCGCCGCCCCAGGGGCCGGCCGCGGACGACCGGTTCACGTACCGGCCCGGCGCCACCCAGCACTGGACCTTCGAGGAGCCCGCGCCCCCGGCCGCCCCCGGACACGACGTGACCGGGCAGTGGTCCATCCCCGTCGCGGGCGGAGAACTTCCCGACGAGTCGGGCGAGTTCACCACCTCCTCCCTGGTCGAGCAGTGGGGCGGCACCCCGCCCGCCACCCTGCCGGGCGGCGCGCCCGCGCCCTGGGCGACGGACGGCGCGGGCCGGCCCTGGGACCAGCCCCCGGCGGCGCAGCCCCCCGCCCACCCGGCGGACCCCCTGCCCGACCACACCGGCTCCCACCCGGCGGGCGGCGCCACCGCGCCGGAGGCGTACGCGCCGGACGAGGGGTACGGGCCGGACGAGGGGTACGGGCCGGGCCCCGAGCGGTACGGGCGGGAACCGGCCGGGCACACGCAGGACGGCCGGCCGGACACGC
>NZ_JBSGDB010000493.1:0-6259 GCF_053602155.1 Streptomyces sp. NPDC004561 | reverse complement strand
GTTGTGACCTGGGGTTTCGTGAGTTCCGTGTAGTAGTTGGCTTCGTACTCGACGGTGCGGGCCCCGGGCCTCTTCCCGTGCCATGGCGGCGCTCACGCCCGGCGGTGCAGCAGCACGTAGCCCTCCTCCTGGTCCACCAGGTCGTAGGCGGTGCGCATGTCGGCGGCCAGATGCTGCTGCTCCGCCTCGACGCTGAGCGGCTCGCCGGGCCACCAGCGCTGGTCGGCCGGCACCCAGGTGTCCACCATGACCCACTGGGGATCGGGGCGGCCGCCGAGGGCACCGTAGAGGCCGATGCTCGTGCGGTCGGCGAGCTGCGGCACCAGGTGGTCGGTCGCCTGGACGGTGACGCCGTCGGGGATCATGGCGATCATCCGCTGGGCGACGTGGACGCGCGGGTCCGTCCGCCAGGTGCCGGGCTGGAACAGCTGGAACAGGGGGAAGCCCGGGAGGAGCATCAGCGTGATCGCGGCGGAGCCCGCGAGATAGCGGCGCAGCCCGGGTCCCTTCGTCCCGCGCCGCACGAGGGCGTCGACGAACGCCGTGAACACGATCGGCATCAGGACGAGCGAGTAGTGGAAGCCGGTCCCCCAGTGGAAGCTGTTGCTCGACGCGAAGCGCCACACCAACGTGGGCAGGGCGGCCCACAGCAGGGGCGAGCGCATAGCCAGGAACAGGGTGGGAGCCAGTACGAGGGCGAAGGTCGACACCTTGGTCTGGGGAGTGACGAGACCGATGGTGGCCTGGTGGAGCAGATCCAGCAGCCCGCCCCCACCGCCGGTGGCTCCCGCCTGGCCGCCCGCGCCGGGAGTCTGCACCAGGGACCAGTAGGCGAAGGACCCGGCCGGATTGACGGCCGGCAGGATCACGAACAGGGCCAGCGCGGTCCCCACGAGACCGGCCACGGCCGTGGCGGCTCCGATCCTGCGCCCGCCCCGCCAGGCGATGACGAGGCCGATGACGAGAACCGTGAGCCCGAGGTCCTCCTTCACCAGCAGCAGGGGCAGGGCCCAGCACGCCGCGGCCGTCAGCCGGCCGCTGCCGAGAGCGGTCAGCGAGAGCACCAGGAGCGGGGCGGCGAACGCCACTTCGTGGAAGTCGTAGCCGACCGCGCTGGCGATCCCCCACGAGAGCCCGTAGCAGGCGCCGATCACCGCGCCGGCCGAGGTGCCGAGGGCCCGGCGCGCCCAGAGGGTCAGCGGGACGACACTCACGGCGAGGAGCGCGGCCTGTACGACGAGGAGCGTCTCCGCTCTCCGGTACACCCAGTAGAAGGGGGCCGCCAGCGCCAGGATCGGGGAGAAGTGGTCCCCGAGGACGGGGAAGTCCTGTCCCTTGATCTCGGAGACCGGCAGATGGCCTTCCGCGTACGACCGCACGACCTGCTGGAAGATTCCCAGGTCGTAACTGCTCGTGATCATCCGCTGG
Organism: Streptomyces sp. NPDC004561; assembly: GCF_053602155.1. NCBI lineage: Bacteria > Bacillati > Actinomycetota > Actinomycetes > Kitasatosporales > Streptomycetaceae > Streptomyces > Streptomyces sp. NPDC004561. The sequence goes on along the minus strand of NZ_JBSGDB010000493.1, from coordinate 4,831 downwards.
TGGAGTCGCAGTGACAACGCCGAATACATCAGGAACAGCACTCCGGCCATGGCCCAGATCCACCACGTGCCGTCGAAGCGTCCCTTTGCCGGCGGGTCGGCGACCGCCGTCATCCGGTAAGTCTGTTGTTGCGCCGGGACTGTTGCGCCGTTGGCGAGTGGTGCTTGCATCGGGGGCCTCCCGTGAAACAGGAACTGGCGGCCATCAAGATGCCAGCAGTGGGCGGTGTTCCGACCCGGCAGCACTTCCGTGTGCCGAGAATCCACCGAATGGACGCCATCGGATCCGCGCTTCGCCGCACACGCCGAGCGTCGTCGCAAATACGGTACCGATGGGTGATCCGCCTATGGTGCTGCCATGCGCGGAATCCTGCTGGCCGGTGGCACCGGCTCGCGACTGTGGCCATTGACCCGCTCGGTGTCGAAGCAACTCCTGCCAGTCTTCGACAAGCCGATGGTGTATTACCCGCTCTCCACACTGGTGATGGCCGGGATCAGCGAGATCCTCATCATCACCACGCCCGAAGACCAGTATCAATTTCGTCGATTGCTCGGCGACGGAAGCCAATTCGGCCTGCGTCTCGAGTACCTGGCGCAGAATCAGCCGAAGGGCATCGCCCATGCCTTTCTCCTGGGCGCCGACTTCATCGGCGGTGAAGCGGTGGCTCTCATTCTCGGCGACAACATCTTCCACGGAAGCGGCCTCGGCACCCGGCTGGCCCGGCAGGGCGAACCGACGGGCGGCAGGGTGTTCGCCCACCAGGTGGCCAACCCCTCGGCGTACGGCGTGGTGGAGTTCGACGACCTCGGCCGCGCCCTGTCCATCGAGGAGAAGCCGGCCCGGCCCAGGTCCCGGTACGCCGTGCCCGGGCTGTACTTCTACGACCACCGGGCCGTGGACATCGCCCACGGACTGCGCCCCAGCGCCCGGGGCGAGTTGGAGATCACCGATCTGAACCGCGTCTATCTGGAGGCGGGGGCGCTGCAGGTCACCCGGCTCGACCGGGGCACCGCGTGGCTGGACACCGGGACCTTCGCCTCCATGGTGCAGGCGTCGGAGTTCGTGCGGGTGATCGAGGAGCGCCAGGGCCTGAAGGTCGGCTGCATCGAGGAGGCGGTCTGGCGGGCCGGCCTGATCGACGACGACCGGCTCAGGGACCTGGCCCGGCCGCTGCTGAAGAGCGGCTACGGCGACTACCTGCTGGGCCTGCTGGAGGACTCCCGGCACCTCACCACCCCGTACGGGGGCGCGGACGTCCCGAAGGCGCGGAGGCGGTGACGGGCACGACGCGGGCCGGGCGAAAGGAAGGCATCACATGAGGGCACTCGGCGTCGAAGGGGCATGGGTGGACACCCCCAGGGTGTTCACGGACGACAGGGGCCGATTCCACGAGTGGTTCAGAGGCGGCGCCTTCCGGGACTCCACCGGACACGGGTTCTCGCTGGCGCAGGCCAACTGCTCCCGCTCCGTCCGCGGCACTCTCCGCGGTATCCACTACGCGGCGGTCCCGCCGGGTCAGGCCAAGTACGTCACGTGCGTCAGCGGCGCCGTCCTCGACGTGGTGGTCGACATCCGTGTCGGCTCACCGGGATTCGGGACGTGGGAGGCGGTCCGGCTCGACGACACGACCCACCGCGGCGTCTATCTCTCCGAGGGACTGGGCCATGCCTTCATGGCCCTGGAGGACAACTCCACCGTCGTCTACCTGTGTTCCGAGGGATACGCGCCGGAGCGGGAGCACGGAATCGACCCGCTCGATCCGGCACTGGCCATTGCCTGGCCGAAGGACCTCGCACCGCTGCTTTCCGGCAAGGACGCGGCCGCGCCCACCCTGGAAGAGGCCGGGAGGAAGGGCCTGCTGCCCTCCTTCGAGGACTGCGCCGCATTTCGCAGAAGTCTCACCTGAAAGCCGACGCACCGCGTTGGGCGTTCTGGGCGACGTATTGACGCCGCTCGGGTGATCCTCGCCGAGCGGCGCGAGGCGGGTGTATTTGTTCATATGCGGAGCGTGCAAATTGTTGTCGTACGCGGCCGACGCCGCGAGACGCGCATGCGAAAAGCGCGAGAAGTGCGCGCGCCTGCATGTTCCCGCTCTTCCCAAGGAAGGTTCTCTTGAGCCGTAGAACTATCCGCAATTCGCGCCTCAAGTCCGCCATGATGGTGGGCACGGGTGCGCTGACGGTTGCGCTCAACGTCATTCCGGGCACGGTGGCCGCCGCCGACGCGATGCACCGGCTCCCCGCCCGTGCCGCGGAGATGACCCAACAGCGCGACGGACTCGGCGTTGCCATCGCCCACGCGATCGGCAGGGCCTCCGACGACGACCACTCCTCGAGGCGCCAGGGTGAGTACGGCCCTGGCCCCGGGGACGACCACTACGGTCCGCAGGGCCCGATGGGGCACGAGGGCAAGCCCGGTAAGCGGGGTCCGCAGGGCCCCCAGGGCCCCCAGGGTCCGCAGGGCCCCCAGGGTCCGCAGGGCAACCAGGGTGCCACTGGTCCTCAGGGTGCCACGGGTGAGCAGGGTCCCCAGGGTGCCACCGGCCCTCAGGGTGCCACGGGTGAGCGGGGCTTCCAGGGTGCCACCGGCCCCCAGGGTGCGACTGGTGAGCAGGGCCCCCAGGGTGCGACTGGTCCTCAGGGTGCGACTGGTGAGCAGGGCCCCCAGGGTGCGACTGGTCCTCAGGGTGCGACTGGTGAGCAGGGTCCGCAGGGTGCCACCGGTCCGCAGGGGGCCACGGGCGCTCAGGGTGCCACCGGCGGTTTGGCCAACACCTACGTCAAGTCCGCGTTCTCTGGATCGCCCGGCACGGTGGCGACGGTCATGTGCAACAACAATGACGTTGCCACCGGTGGCGGATACGCCGCTGGTAATGGTTCCGCAGCCTCGAGCGTCCCGGTGCCCAGTACCCCGGACGGCGTGACGCCCCACGGGTGGCAGGCCACCCAGACGGGCGGGGGCGGCGGGATCACTGTGTTCGTGGTCTGCGCCACGCCGGCGTAACTCCCCTCCACTCGGAGAACAAGAGTCGGTGCCCCGAGGCTTCGGTCTCGCGGGCACCGTCTCCATTTCCAGGGAGGCAACCGGAGAGGAACTCGTAGGAGAACATGCGCATCCTTGTGACCGGCGGTGCCGGATTCATCGGTTCGGAATACGTACGCCGAACGCTGGACGCCGACCCGGCGGCCACGATCACCGTGCTCGACAAACTCACCTACTCGGGAGTCGAGGCCAACCTCGCACCGGTGATGCACCACCCGGGCCACCGTTTTGTCCGGGGCGACATCTGCGCCCCGGACGTCGTCGACCAGGTCATGGCGGGCCAGGACGCGGTGGTGCACTTCGCCGCGGAGTCGCACGTGGATCGGTCGATCGACGGCGCCGCACCCTTCGTCCGTACGAACGTGACGGGCACCCAGGTCCTGCTCGACGCAGCGCACCGGCACGGCGTCGGCCGCTTCGTGCATGTGTCCACCGACGAGGTCTACGGCTCGATCGGTGAGGGCTCCTGGACCGAGGCATGGCCCCTGGCGCCGAACTCCCCGTACTCCGCCTCGAAGGCCGGCGCCGACCTGCTCGCGCTCGCGTACCACCGCACCCACGGCCTGGACGTCGTGGTCACGCGGTGCACCAACAACTACGGGCCGTACCAGTTCCCCGAGAAGGTCATCCCGCTCTTCGTGACCAACCTGCTCGACGGGAAGAAGGTCCCCCTGTACGGGGACGGCCGCAACATGCGCGACTGGCTGCACGTCTTCGACCACTGCCGGGGCATCGACCTGGTCCTGCACGGCGGCCGGGCCGGAGAGGTCTACCACATCGGCGGCGGGACCGAACTGACCAACCACAAGCTCACCGGCCTGCTGCTGGACGCGGTCGGCGCGGACTGGGACCGGGTCGAGTACGTGGCCGACCGCAAGGGCCACGACCTGCGCTACTCGCTGGACGACAGCAAGATCCGCGAGGAGCTCGGCTACGCCCCGCAGGTGTCCTTCACCGAGGGCCTGGCCGCCACGGTCGCCTGGTACCGCGCGCACCGTGCCTGGTGGGAGCCGCTGAAGAAGAGGGCCGCACTGCGATGAGCGCGAACTGGCTGGTGACCGGCGCACACGGACTGCTCGGTCAGGACGTGCTGGCCGAACTCGCCACCGATCCCGACGCCGTGGTGACGGGGCTGAGCCGGGAGCGGCTCGACATCACCGACCCGGCCGCCGTGCGCGCCGCCGTCGCCGGGCACCGGGTCGTCGTCAACTGCGCCGCCTGGACCGACGTCGACGGCGCCGAGCGGTCCGAAGAGGCGGCCACCGAGGTGAACGGCACGGCCGTACGGCACCTCGCGCGGGCCTGCGCGGACGGCGGCGCCGTCCTGCTGCACATCTCCACCGACTACGTGTTCCCGGGCGACACCCGCCGGCCGTATCCCGAGGACGCACCGACGGGGCCGGTGAACGCGTACGGGCGCGGCAAGCTGGCGGGGGAGCGGGCGGTCGCAGAACTGCTGCCGCACACCGGGTACATCGTGCGCACCGCCTGGCTCTACGGCGCGCACGGCCCGAACTTCGTGGCCACCATGCTCGAACTCGCCGCCCGCCGGGAGACGCTGGACGTGGTGGCCGACCAGTTCGGCCAGCCGACCTGGACCCGGGCCCTGGCCCGGCAGCTGGCGGCCCTCGGCCGGGCCGCGCTGGCCGGGTGGGCGCCTGCGGGGGTCTACCACGGCACGTCGTCGGGCCGCACCACCTGGTGCGGCCTGGCCCAGGAGGCCTTCCGGCAGCGCGGACCGGGCGGCGGGCGCGTCCGCGAACACCGGCCGCACCCCGCGCAGCACCTC
>NZ_JBSGDB010000492.1:0-6281 GCF_053602155.1 Streptomyces sp. NPDC004561 | reverse complement strand
GCCGAGCTGGGTCGGCTGCGCAAGGCAGAGAAGGAGTGGGAGCTCGAGCGAGAGATCCTGCGGCGGGCGGCCCAGTATTTCGCGCGGGAGATGAGCCGGTCGCGGTGACTGCCGACCGAGCGGGGCATGAGGACGTCCGCGTAGGCGGAACCGGCCGAGGCGGCGGGCGCCGGGGGCTCCTCCGCGACGGGTTCCTCGACGGGCTCCTCCGGGGTCTCCGACGGCCGTTCCGGGACCACCATGTCGCCGCGGAAGCTCGGCACGGCCTCCAGGAGGCTGGTCAGCGAGTCGCGCTCGCCGGTGCTCTCCTCCGCGGGCTCGGAGGCCTGCGCGGGCAGGCTCGGCCGCTCCCGGTCGCTCCGCTCCAGGGCCCGGTCCAGGGAACGCTCGCGCGGGAGGCGGGCGATGCGCGGGACGAACGGGAAGCTCGGCTCCGGTACGGCGAGGTCGTCGGACTCGCCGATCAGCGAGCGCGCCTCGTCGTCGACGGCCTGGACGAGCCGCCGGGGCGGGTCGTACGTCCAGCTCGCCGAGTGCGGTTCGCCCGCGACCCGGTAGACGAGGAGGACCTCCCAGGTGCCGTCGTCCCGGCGCCAGGAGTCCCACTGCACGGTGTCCTTCTCGGCACCGCGCAGCAGGAGTCGCTCCTGGACGGCCTCGCCGAGCAGCGGGCCGGAGTTCTCGCCGGGGCGGCGGACCGGGGTCTTGCGGGCCCGCTCGGCCATGAAGGCGCGCTCGGCCAGTACCGGCCCCTCGAAGCGCCGCACCCGGTCGACGGGAATGCCCGCGAGCTGCGCGACCTCCTCCGCGGTGGCACCGGCACGTATACGCGCCTGGATGTCACGGGGGCGGAGATGGCTCTCGACCTCGATCTCGATCTGCCCGAGGCGCGGCCGGTCGCCGCGCACGGCGGCGCGCAGGCGTTCGTCGATCGGAAGGGTGTACTCCGTTGAGTCGGCAGCCTTGAGCACCAGCCGTGTGCCGTCATTCGAGACGGCCACGACACGCAGTTCGGGCATGGGGACCTCCCGGGTGGTGCCTGCCGACGTCACGTGCGTCGCTGCTTCCGCTAGTCGAGTGTGGCCTGCCCGGGTGCAGCCTGCCACAACCTTGCCGAGTTGCCCGGCGTGTCGGGCACGGGCCCTGGACCGCCGTTATGGCACGGTTACCTATTCGCAACGCTAAGTGACAAACTCCGTCACCCTGTGCAACTAGCCCCCTCCCGGCGGTCCTTCGAGGTCGCGGACACCCTGGTGGGAGACCGGGCCCAGGGCTCGCAACAGTACTCCATTCGGACCACGTGCGTGGATTGGCGCGCCGCCCAACTTCTGGCAAGGGACGCGACTTGGCCGTCGGCAACCGGTTTTATCGATCATGAACGTGGCGAACTTCACGTAATCCCCAGAAACGGAACTAATGGTTTCGTTTGTACGTCCCTTTCTCGTGCAGTCGGTCGGCCGATGTCGATCAAGTACGGGAAAGGCAGGCAAGTTCCGGGTATGCGTGAAACACCCCCCGCGGGTCGGAAGCGGATCGACCTGAGCGTCCCCCAGGTGGCGGGCAGCGCCCTGGCGGCGGTCGTGGCGGCCAAACTGGCCTCGTACTTCGGGGTGTACGGCACGATCCTCGGCGCCGGAGTCGTCAGCGTCGTCGCCAGCTGCGGCGGAACCCTCTTCCAGCACTTCTTCAAGCGGACCGGGGAGCAGTTCCGGGAGGCGAAGGCGACCGGCCGCCCCGGCAGGCAGGTGCCGCCGGCCCCGGGCGAGTTCACCGAGGGCACCGTCTACCGCGCGCGGGTGAGGAGCCGGCGGCGCCCGGTGGTCGCGGCGGCCGTGGTGTTCGGTGTGACCATGGCCGGCATCACGACGTACGAACTGGCGTCCGGCAACAGTTTCAGCGGCGGCCGGGGCACGACGGTCAGCGACGCGGTCACCGGGCGGAGCGTCTCCTCCTCGCGGTCCGAGGACGTACCGGCCCCTTCGAGCACGCCCTCCTGGAAGCACATCGAGCGCACGCCCACGGCCGGCGGGGGTGCGGCCGGCAGCGCGGCCCCGACGCCCGGCGGCTCCGCGAGCGGGGCGCCGAGCACCGGTCCCGCCCCGAGTGCGACGCCCACGCCCAGCGGGTCCGCAGTGACGCCTACGCCCCCAGAACCCTCCGCAAGTAGTCGTTCTGGAACAGCCGTTCCGGGTCAAGCCGGTCCCGCAACTCCGTGAACTCGGCGAAACGCGGATACACCCGCGCGAGGTACTCCGCGTCCCGCGTGTGCACCTTGCCCCAGTGCGGACGGCCCTCGTGCGCGGTGAAGATGCGCTCGGCGGCCGTGAAGTACGCCTGGTACGGCGTGCCCCGGAACATGTGCACGGCGATGTAGGCGCTGTCCCGGCCGGAGGCGGTGGACAGGGTGATGTCGTCGGCCGGGGCGGTGCGCACCTCGACGGGGAAGCTGACGCGCAGGCCCGAGCGGTCGACCATGGTCCTCAGCTCGCGCAGGGTCTCCACCAGGGCCGCGCGCGGGACGGCGTACTCCATCTCCACGAAGCGCACCCGGCGCGGGGAGGTGAAGACCTTGTAGGGGATGTCCGTGTACGACCGCGCGGACAGGGCCTTGCTGGAGACCCGCGCGATCGCGGGGACGGCGGCGGGGGCCGCGCGGCCGACCCACTGGGCCACCTGGAAGACGCCGTTGGAGAGGAACTCGTCCTCGAACCATCCGGCGAGCTGCCCCACGGGCTGCTCGGGGCCCGCGCTGCGGTTGTTGCGCTTGGTGTTGGTGCTGCCGGTGTGCGGGAACCAGTAGAACTCGAAGTGCTCGTTCTCTGCCCAGAGTTGATCGAACTCGGCGAGCACCCGCTCGAAGGGCATCGGTTCCTCGCGCGCGGTGAGCAGGAACAGCGGCTCCACGGCGAAGGTGATCGCCGTGACGATGCCGAGGGCGCCGAGGCCTGTTCGGGCGGCCGCGAAGACCTCCGGATTCTCCTTCTCGGAGCAGGTGAGCACCGAGCCGTCCGCCGTGACGAGTTCGAGCCCCTTGATCTGGGCGGCGATGGAGCCGGACTCACGGCCCGTGCCGTGGGTGCCGGTGCTGGTGGCCCCCGAGACGGTCTGCTCCATGATGTCGCCCATGTTGGTGAGCGACAGCCCCTCGCGCGCCAGGGCCGCGTTGAGTCTCTTGAGCGGGGTGCCCGCCTCGACCGTGACGGTCATGGACTCCCGGTCAATGTTGCGGATACCCGTCAAGAGTTGCGGGCGGATCAACACGCCGTCGGTGGCCGCGATCGACGTGAAGGAGTGCCCGGTGCCGACGGCCTTCACCTTCAGGCCGTCCTCGCGCGCCCGGCGCACCGCCGCGGCCAGCTCCTCCACCGAGGCCGGCGCGACCTGCCGGGCGGGCCGGGCGGAGACGTTGCCGCCCCAGTTACGCCAGGTGCCGTTCTTCCCGCTCGCTGTGCTGCTCAACGGTGCCTCCCCGACCCGCGGCCGGCCTGCGCAGCCGGCGGTACCCGAGGAAACCCACCGCGACCGCGACGGCCCCGGACACCACCGGGACCCCGTACCCGGCGCGCGCCCCGGCTGCGTCGATCACCGAGCCGGCCACGGACGAGCCGAGCGCCACACCGACCGCGAGGCCGGTGCTCACCCAGGTCATGCCCTCGGTGAGTTGCGCGCGAGGTACGTGCTCTTCGATGAGGGACATCGTCGTGATCATCGTCGGTGCGATGGACAGCCCCGCAACGAACAGCGCCACGGCCAGAAGCGGCAGGTTTCCGACCAGTAGGAGGGGGATCATACTCACGGCCATGGCCGTCACGCCCAGCAGCCAGCGACGTTCCGGCGCCCCGGCGAGACGCAGCAGCCCGAAGACCGCCCCGGCCGCGCAGGAACCGGCCGCGTACAGCGCGAGCACCACGCTCGCGGCGCCCTTGTGGCCGCGCTCGTCGGCGAAGGCGACGGTGACCACGTCCACAGCTCCGAAGATCGCGCCGGTCGCCACGAAGGTCGCCACCAGGACCTGGAGCGCGGCCGAGCGCAGCGCGCTGCCGCCGCCGTCGTGCCGCTCGCGCGGGTGCGGCTCCGGTTCGGTGGCGCGCTGGGCGGTGAGCCAGCAGACGCCGGCCGCGAGGAAGCAGGCGGCCAGCAGGGGGCCCGCCTCCGGGAACCAGGCCGTGCACAGCCCGATGGAGATGATCGGGCCGAAGATGAAGCAGATCTCGTCGACCACCGACTCGAACGAGTAGGCGGTGTGCAGTTTCGGCGTGCCCCGGTACAGGGCGGCCCAGCGGGCCCTGATCATCGCGCCCAGGCTCGGCACCGAGCCGATCCCGGCCGCGCTGACGAACAGCACCCAGTCCGGCCACCTCAGACGGGCGGCGAGCAGCAGCCCGGCCGCCGCCACGAGGGCCACGAGGGTCGCGGGGCGCAGCACCCTGCGCTGCCCGTGCCGGTCCACCAGCCGGGAGACCTGCGGTCCGACCACCGCGGCGGACAGCGCGATGGTGGCCGTCAGCGCGCCCGCGAGCCCGTAGCGCCCGGTGAGCTGGGAGACCATCGTGACCACGCCGATGCCCATCATCGACAGCGGCATCCGGCCGAGGAGTCCCGCGGCGGAGAAGGCCTTGGTGCCGGGCTCGTCGAACAAGGCTCTGTAGGGGCTGGGCACGTGGTCTCCGAAGCGACTCGGTAAGGCGCGAATGCGGCTGATACAGCTTACGAGTTAGGTGACCCTAAATGCACCTGGGATGACGTCGGAAAAAACCGGCATAAACCCACTGGAACACGACTCTTCACCCTGCCGTTTCCCGGCCGTCAGCGCCGGGTGGCAGGATCGAGACATGCCAGACGCGCTCGATGCCACCCCGTACGACGCCCTGCTCCTGCTCTCCTTCGGCGGTCCCGAAGGCCCGGACGACGTGGTTCCGTTCCTGGAGAACGTCACGCGCGGGCGCGGCATCCCGAAGGAACGCCTCAAGGAGGTCGGGCAGCACTACTTCCTGTTCGGCGGCGTCAGTCCGATCAACGACCAGAACCGCGCCCTGCTGGACGCCCTGCGCAAGGACTTCGCCGACCACGGCCTGGACCTGCCGGTCTACTGGGGCAACCGCAACTGGGCGCCGTACCTGACGGACACCCTGCGCGAGATGGTCGCCGACGGCCGCCGCCGCATCCTGGTGCTCGCCACCAGCGCCTACGCCTCCTACTCGGGCTGCCGCCAGTACCGCGAGAACCTCGCCGACGCGCTGGCCGCCCTGGAGGCCGAGGGCCATCCGCTGCCGAAGGTCGACAAGCTGCGGCACTACTTCAACCACCCCGGCTTCGTGGAGCCCATGGCCGACGGCGTGCTGCGCTCCCTCGCCGAGCTGCCCGAGGACGTCCGCGCCGGCGCCCACATCGCCTTCACCACCCACTCCGTGCCGACCGCGGCCGCCGACACCTCCGGCCCGGTCGAGGCCCACGGCGAGGGCGGCGCCTACGTCGAGCAGCACCTGGACGTCGCCCAGCTGATCGCCGACACCGTCCGCGAGCGCACCGGCGTCGACCACCCCTGGCGGCTGGTCTACCAGTCCCGCTCCGGCGCCCCGCACATCCCGTGGCTGGAACCCGACATCTGCGACCACCTGGAGGAGCGGCACGCCGCCGGCGTCCCGGCCGTCGTGATGGCGCCGATCGGCTTCGTCTCCGACCACATGGAGGTCCTCTACGACCTCGACACCGAGGCCACGGCCAAGGCCGGGGAGCTGGGCCTGCCGGTGCGCCGCTCGGCCACCGTGGGCGCCGACCCGCGGTTCGCCGCCGCCGTGCGCGACCTGATCGTGGAGCGCGCCGCCGCGGAGCGCGGACAGGACGTCACACCCTGCGCCCTGGGCACCCTGGGAGCGAGCCACAACGTCTGCCCCGTCGGCTGCTGCCCGTCCCGTGCGCCCCGCCCGGCCGCCGCCGGCGCCGACAGCCCCTACGCGTGAGGAGACCCGTGACCGACGCCCTGCACCGGGAACTGCTGGAGCTGGCCCAGGAAGCCGCCCGCCGGGCCGGTGAGCTGCTGCGGGACGGCCGCCCGGCCGACCTCGCCGTGGCGAGGACCAAGTCCAGCCCGATCGACGTCGTCACCGAGATGGACATCGCGGCGGAGAAGCTGATCACCGATCTGATCTCCGGGCATCGCCCCGACGACGGCTTCCTCGGCGAGGTAGCGCCACGGCCATCGCGTTGACGGTGAAGTCACGGCGGACGAGATCCTCCTCGATGGAGTCGCCGTACGAGACCTCGGGCTTGCGCGAGGTGCG
>NZ_JBSGDB010000491.1:0-6328 GCF_053602155.1 Streptomyces sp. NPDC004561 | reverse complement strand
CGGTGCACCACGTCCACCGGGTCGGGGGGCGCCGGCGGGGGGGGGGGGCCGGCGCCGCGCCCGGCCGCCCGGCGGCCGGGGGGGCCCGCCCCCGCGCCTGTGGGGGCGCCCCCGAGGCGGCCGAAGCGCCCGGCGGGCCCGGGACGGCGCCCGGTGCGGGCCGGTCACCGCCGGAGGCCGGTTCCCGGCCGTCCGCTCGCCTCGCGGGTATGTCCGCGGTGTCGTCCTTGGCGGACGGTCCGCGGCGGCTGTGGCGTCCCACGCTGTCCTTCAGCTCCCCGCGTCCGTGGCGGCGACGTCGCTCCCGGCGGCCCCATGGCCGCCTGCGTCCGTGTCCCCCGCCTGCGCCACCAGTTCACGGAACGCCCCGGCCACCACCTCCGGGTACTCCATCATCGCGACGTGCCCGGCGTCCGGCATGGTCAGCAGGCGGGAGTCGCGGAAGGAGCGGGCGGCCTTGCGGGCCATGCGGTAGCCGACCAGCTGGTCCCGGCCGCCGTAGACGAGCAGGGTCGGGGCGAGCACGCGCTCGGCCTGGCGCCACAGCCCGTGCTGTCCGCCCAGCGTGTAGGCGTTGACGATGCCGCGCGCGGAGCGGGCCATCGCGTCCCAGAAGTACGGCAGCTGCAGCCTCCGCTCCAGCTCCTCGACGGCGTGCCCGAACGCCTCGGCCGTCACCCGGCCGGGGTCGCCGTAGCAGAGCGCCATGACCCCGTGCACCCGCTGCTCGGCCGTCCACTCCCGGGTGAGGCGGGTGAAGAGGGCGGCGACACCGGGCACCCCGAGCAGTCCGGTCGGCACCGCCGTGCGCTGGATCCGCAGCTCCGGCAGGGCGGGCGAGATCAGCGTCAGCGTGCGCACCAGATCGGGGCGTACGGCGGCCACGCGCGTGGTGACGGCACCGCCGAGCGAGTTGCCGAAGAGGTGGACCGGGCCGCGGCCGGCCGCGTCGAGATAGCGGATCACCGCGCGCGCGTGCCCAGTGACGGAGTAGTCGCCGTCGTCCGGGGGCGGGGAGTCGCCGAAGCCCGGCAGGTCGACCGCCTCGCTGCCGACGACGTCGTCCAGCTCGGCCATCAGGGACGACCAGTTCTGCGAGGAGCCGCCGAGCCCGTGGACGTACAGCGCGGACGGCAGGCCCTCGCGCGCGGGCGGACGGGAGCGGATCGACAGGGTGACGCCGGGCAGGCCCACCGACCGCAGCCGCTCACCCTCGCCGACCCGGACGGGCGCCACCCTGGGAAGCACACTGGCGGCCGAAACGGAAGGCGACTCGGTCCAAGACATGCGGCAATGTTACGAGGTGATCACACCGTGACCGGTGTGTTCGCCGTCACAGAATGCGACCCCGTGGTGGGGACAACCCGTCAACATACGGGCGCCCACGGCATGGCGTCCGAATCGGGTGTCTCCTAGGCTCTTACACAGGGCACCCGCGTGTGGCCCCTGCTGTCCAGGGACGTTCGTAGGAAGGGAGCCCACCATGGCCTATGACCCCACCGAGCCCGACGCGCTCGACGACGAGGACGCCGACACGGCCCCCGAGTTCGACGTCGAGGCGCCCGAGGTGGACGCCGCCGAGCAGCACACCGAACTCAGCCCGGAGCATGACGACCCCCTGACGGACGTGGATCCGGACCGGGCGAACGAGGCCGATCTGGTCGAACAGGCGCGCGTGGTCTCGCTCGACGAGGACGACTACCGCTGACCCCGCGGGACTCCTGTGGTCGCGCGGGGTTCGCTCCGCGGCTTTCGTCGCCGTCCGGTACGTGAAATTCTGCGCTCGCACCGCGCACACCACGGTTACCGAAAAGTACGATGGCCGCGCGGCCGACACCGCATGTGGACGACTTTGGGAGGCGGCGTGACAGCCATCGAGCAAACTGAGGCGGCACGCCCGCGTGGCACTCGTCTGCCACGCCGAGCCCGGCGGAACCAGCTCCTGGGCGCGGCCCAGGAGGTTTTCGTCGCGCAGGGCTACCACGCTGCGGCGATGGACGACATCGCCGAGCGGGCCGGCGTGAGCAAGCCGGTGCTCTACCAGCACTTTCCCGGCAAGCTCGATCTCTACCTCGCGCTGCTGGACCAGCACTGCGAGTCACTCATCCAGGCCGTGCGCAACGCGCTGGCGTCGACGACCGACAACAAGCAGCGCGTCCGGGCGACCATGGACGCCTACTTCGCGTACGTCGAGGACGACGGCGGCGCCTTCCGCCTGGTCTTCGAGTCGGACCTGACGAACGAGCCCGCGGTGCGCGAGCGCGTCGACAAGGTCACGAACGACTGCGCCGAGGCGATCTGCGACGTCATCGCCGAGGACACCGGTCTCTCCCGCGCGGAGTCGATGCTGCTCGCCTCCGGCCTCGGCGGCCTCGCGCAGGTGGTCGCCCGGTCCTGGCTGCACAGCGACCGCAGCGTCCCGCGCGACCAGGCGGTGCAGCTGCTGACCTCGCTCGCGTGGCGCGGCATCGCCGGTTTCCCGCTGCACGGCACCGAGCAGCACTGAGCAGCACTGAGCAGCACTGAGGGCCGTACGCTCCCGGGCGCTGTTCGCTCGTGGCGTTCCGGCCCACAGCGTGTACGTCCCCTCACCGGGCTAATGTGTGCAGCGTACGGCGCGGAAGATCGCGCACATCAGTGACCGTCGGAGGGACATAGCCGTGGAGGTCAAGATCGGCGTGCAGTACGCACCCCGCGAGATCGTGCTGGAGAGCGGTCTGAGCGTCGAGGAGGTGGAGCGTCTCGTGTCCGACGCGCTGTCCGGCAAGACGCAGCTGCTGAGCCTCCAGGACGAGAAGGGCCGCAGGATCCTGGTCCCGACGGACCGCCTGGCGTACGTGGAGATCGGCGAGCCGACCGTGCGCAAGGTGGGCTTCGGCGCGCTGTAGGACGACGTCACGGGAAGGGCCCGGCGGCCGAGTGCCGCCGGGCCCTTCCGCGCGCTGGGCATGCCCACAGATGGAGCACAACTCCTCCACAGCGGAGGATTGCGCTCCGCAGGTCAGGGGTATGACGGGCTACGACCGTCAGGGCAGACCGGCCGTGGGAGGGACCTCGAGATGATCCTGGAAGTACTCGGATCCGTTGTGCTCGGTCTCGTTCTCGCGTGGGCGGCCACCCGCCGCCTGGGGCACCGTCTGCCGGCCCGCCCCCTGGTGTACTCGACCGGCGTGGCCGGAGCGCTCTTCGGGGACTTCGTCACCCACAGCGCCCTGGGCCTCGGCAGCACCTTCCTGAGCCTCCTCGGCGCCGCCGTCATCGCGGCGGCGTCCCTGTCGCTCCTCCTGCGCCCCTCCGCCCGCCTGCGCCGACGATCAGCGACGGCGTAGCGAACAGGGTCCCGAAGGGGGCGCGGGGAGCCGCGCGAGCGACCACAACACCCTCGCCGCCGCGCACCCCCGCGACCGACGACGCGACTAGGCCGCGAGGCCCAGCGCGGCCATCCGCTTGGTGTGCGCCTCCGTGATCCGCGAGAACATCCTGCCGACCTCGGCGAGATCGAACCCGTCGGCCACCCCGCCCACGAGCATCGTCGACAGCGCGTCCCGGTCGGCGACCACCCGCTGGGACTGCGACAGCGCCTCGCCCATCAGCCGCCGCGCCCACAGCGCCAGCCGGCCCCCGACCCGCGGGTCGGCGTCGATGGCGGCGCGCACCTTCTCCACCGCGAACCCGGCGTGCCCGGTGTCGTCGAGAACGGCGAGAACCAGCTCACGCGTGTCGGCGTCGAGCCGGGCCGCGACCTCCCGGTAGAAGTCGCTCGCGATCGAGTCGCCGACGTACGCCTTGACCAGGCCCTCCAGCCAGTCCGAGGGCGCGGTCTGGCGGTGGAAGCCGTCGAGCGCGGCGACGAACGGGTCCATGGCGGCCGTCGGCTCCTCGCCGATCTCGGTCAGCCGGTCCCGCAGCCGCTCGAAGTGGTGGAACTCGGCCGACGCCATCTTCGCCAGCTCCGCCTTGTCCGAGAGGGTCGGCGCCAGCTTGGCGTCCTCCGCGAGCCGCTCGAACGCGGCGAGCTCCCCGTACGCGAGCGCACCGAGCAGGTCCACGACCGCGGCGCGGTACTGCGGCTCGACGGCGGCCCGCGCCCAGTCCTGGGCGGCGACACCGGTCGGTCCGGAAGCGGCGGCGGACGCGTTCTCAGGCTTGTCAGAGCTAGTCATGAGGCGCACAATAGCCCGCTCGGCGCGCCACTCAAGCCCCTGGCCGATCACTGTGACCACGACTACGTGACGAAATCGGCCATCGCATGTGCGCGATTCCGGGGTATGGTGGTAATGCGCCTGCTGAGTGCGTCGACGGTGTTCGACGTGTCCCGACAGGCTGCACGCATGAGGATGCCCGGTCGGTGGCCCGATCGGCTCCGACCCGACAGCCCTCCCTGGCCGTACGGCGCAGTACGTACGACGACCGGAGGGACACCCTCAGCGGTACGAGCGCTAGAGCGTCGGCAGAGGTCCCGTGTCATACGGCTTGCCCGAGTGGTTCGCCCGTACGGCAGCCGACGTCCCGGCACGGTCAGCCACGACCCCCGCGCTCGCCTCGCACCGCGCCACACAGAAGAGGCAGCACCCTGACTACGACGTTTCGAGACCTTGGGATCCTCCCCGAGACCGCCGAGGCCCTGGAGGCCGTCGGCATCATCAACCCCTTCCCCATCCAGGAGATGACGCTCCCCGTCGCCCTTTCCGGCACGGACGTCATCGGCCAGGCCAAGACCGGCACCGGCAAGACGCTGGGCTTCGGCCTCCCGCTCCTCGAGCGCGTGACCGTCCCCGCCGACGTCGAGGCCGGACGCGCCCTCCCCGAAGCCCTCACCGACGCCCCGCAGGCGCTCGTCGTCGTCCCCACGCGCGAGCTGTGCACGCAGGTCACCAACGACCTCCTGACGGCCGGCAAGGTCCGCAACGTGCGCGTGATGGCGATCTACGGCGGCCGGGCCTACGAGCCCCAGGTCGAGGCCCTGAAGAAGGGCGTCGACGTGGTCGTCGGCACCCCGGGCCGCCTGCTGGACCTCGCGGGCCAGAAGAAGCTGAACCTCAAGCACGTCAAGTGCCTGGTCCTCGACGAGGCCGACGAGATGCTCGACCTGGGCTTCCTGCCCGACGTCGAGAAGATCATCGACATGCTGCCGGTCAAGCGCCAGACCATGCTGTTCTCGGCGACGATGCCGGGCGCGGTCATCGGCCTCGCGCGCCGCTACATGTCCCGCCCCACCCACATCCGCGCCACCGCGCCGGACGACGAGGGCGCGACGGTCGCGAACATCAAGCAGTTCGTGTACCGCGGTCACTCCATGGACAAGCCGGAGATGGTCGCCCGGATCCTGCAGGCCGATGGCCGCGGGCTGGCGATGATCTTCTGCCGTACCAAGCGCACGGCCGCCGACATCGCCGAGCAGCTGCAGCGCCGCGGGTTCGCCTCCGGCGCGGTCCACGGCGACCTCGGCCAGGGCGCCCGCGAGCAGGCGCTGCGCGCGTTCCGCAACGGCAAGGTCGACGTCCTGGTCTGCACCGACGTCGCCGCCCGCGGCATCGACGTCGAGGGCGTGACCCACGTCATCAACTACCAGTCCCCCGAGGACGAGAAGACCTACCTGCACCGCATCGGCCGTACGGGCCGCGCGGGCGCGAAGGGTACGGCGATCACGTTCGTCGACTGGGACGACATCCCGCGCTGGCAGCTGATCAACAAGGCGCTGGAGCTGAACTTCAACGACCCGGTGGAGACGTACTCGACGTCCCCGCACCTGTTCTCCGACCTCGGCATCCCCGCCGGCACCAAGGGCATACTGCCGCGCTCCGAGCGGACGCGTGCCGGTCTGGACGCGGAGGAGCTGGAGGACCTGGGCGAGACCGGCGGACGTGGTGCCCGTGGCCGCGGCCGTGGTGGCCGGGGCGACCGTGCCGAGTCCGGCGCCGACCGCGAGCGTCCAGCCCGCGCCCCGCGCAGTCGCCGCCGCACGCGCGGTGGCACCCCGCTGGGCGCCTCCGCCCCGGCCGCGCCGGCCCCGGCGGGCGAGTCCACCGGTGTGGAGGAGCCGACCGGTACCCGTACCCCGCGCCGTCGTCGCCGTACGCGCGGCGGAGCGTCGGGGGAGACCGTGACGGCCGCCGCGGTGTCCGCGACCCCCGAGGCCGCCGTCGAGGCGGTGGACACGGTGGAGGAGCAGGCCGCGGTCACTCCGGAGCAGCCGCGTCGCCGCCGTACCCGCAAGTCCGCAGCGCGGATCGGTCGGTTCGAATCCGACCGGCCTTGCCACCCTTGCGATTCCGCCGTCCGCCCCGTACCGGAGCGTCGGCCAGGACGGACCGGTGGAGTGGTGATG
>NZ_JBSGDB010000490.1:0-6328 GCF_053602155.1 Streptomyces sp. NPDC004561 | reverse complement strand
GGAGCGGGTTCCGGTCCATGATGGCGGCCCGGCTCTTCCCGGGCGTGCCGTTCTGGGCGGCGAACTACTGCGCGGCCGTCTCCCGCATGGGCTGGATGCCGTTCCTGCTGGCCACGGCGCTCGGCTCGATCCCGAACACCGCCGCCTACGCGGTCGCCGGCGCGCGTGCCTCGGCTCCGACGTCCCCCGCCTTCCTGCTCGCGATGGCCTGCATCGCCGTACCGGCGCTGGTGGGCACGGTGGTGGCCTGGCGCAAGCGCCACCACCTGCGGGGCCACTGACGGCTCAGACGCCTTCGAGGATCATCGCGTTGGCGAGTCCGCCCGCCTCGCACATGGTCTGCAACGCGTAACGGGCGCCGCGTTCGCGCATCGCGTGGACCAGGGTGGTGGTCAGCCGGGTGCCGCTGGCACCGAGCGGGTGGCCGAGGGCGATGGCGCCGCCGTGCACGTTGACCCGGGCGAGGTCGGCGCCCGTCTCCTGCTGCCATGCGAGAACCACGCCGGCGAAGGCCTCGTTGACCTCGAACAGGTCGATGTCGCCGAGGGCGAGCCCCGCCCTGCGCAGCACCTTCTCGGTGGCCGGGACGACCCCCGTGAGCATCAGCAGCGGGTCGGAGCCGGTGACGGCGAAGCTGTGCAGCCGGGCGAGCGGGCGCAGGCCGAGCCGGGCCGCGGTGTCGCCGGAGGTGATCAGGACGGCGGAGGCACCGTCGTTGACGGGGCTCGCGTTGCCCGCCGTGACGTTCCACTCGATCTGCGGGAAGCGCTCGGCGAAGCCGGGGTCGTGGTAGGCGGGCCTGAGGCCGGCGAGGATCTCCGGGGTGCTGTCGGGGCGCACGCACTCGTCACGGGCCACGCCGTCCAGGGGCGCGACCTCGGCGTCGAAGAGCCCGGCCTGCCACGCGGCGGCGGCCTTGCGGTGGGAGGAGACCGCGAACTCGTCCATCCGCGCGCGCGTGAGGGACCACTTCGCGGCGATGAGCTCGGCGCTGATCCCCTGCGGCACCAGGCCCTCCGGGTAGCGCTCGGCGACGCCGGGCCCGAACGGGTCCTTGCCCGCGGGCACGTTCGACCACATCGGCACCCGGCTCATCGACTCCACCCCGCAGGCGACCACGAGGTCGTACGCGCCCGAGATGACGCCCTGCGCGGCGAAGTGCACGGCCTGCTGGGAGGAGCCGCACTGGCGGTCGACCGTGGTGGCCGGGACCGACTCGGGCAGGCCCGCGGCGAGGACGGCGTACCGCGTGGTGTTCATGGCCTGTTCGCCGACCTGGTCGACGGTGCCGCCGATCACGTCGTCGATCAGCGCCGGGTCGACACCGGAGCGCTCGACCAGGGTGCGCAGCGTGTGGGCGAGCAGCTGCACGGGGTGGACGTGGGCGAGGGCGCCGTTCGGCTTGCCCTTGCCGATCGGGGTGCGTACGGCTTCGACGACGACTGCGTCTCGCATGGTGCGGCCTCCTGCGTGGACCGGGCCGGCATGGGCGCGGCTACTAGTGAGTAGGAAATCCAAACTCACCATAGCTCGGAGAGTTGGAAAATCAAACCCTGATCTAGACTGGGCCGCATGGCCGCCACGAAAGACCCGCGCCCCTGCTCCATCGCCGACGCCCTCACGCTGGTCGGCGAGAAGTACTCCCTGCTGGTCCTGCGGGAGGTGTGCCTGGGCAACGGCCGCTTCGACCAGCTCGTGCGCAACATCGGCGCACCCCGCGACATCCTGGCCGCGCGGCTGCGCCGGCTCGTGGACGCCGGGGTCCTCACCAAGCGCGTCTACAGCGAGCGCCCCCAGCGCTTCGAGTACCGGCCCACGCAGGCGGGCCTGGAGCTGGAACCGGTACTGATGACCCTCAAGGACTGGGGCGACCGCCATCTCCGCCACGGTGTCGACCTGCCCATGGCCGTCGAACACGCCTGCGGCAACGAACTGATCCCACTGGTCACCTGCCGGGCCTGCGGCGCCCCCGTCCACCACGAGGACCTGACCGCCCACCCCCAGGCCCCGGGCTGGACACTGTCGGGGCCCTCGGCGGCCTGAACGGCGAAGCCGGGGCCGCTCCTTGGTCTGCGCACGACCCCGACGGCCACCGAGCCAGACCGTCTCACCGGCCGCCATTCCCGGTCACGTGCCGCCGGACCGCGGCGGCGATGCCGGTCCATGTCAGCGTCCGGGTTCCGGGCCGACGTCGTGGACCTCGATCCGCCGCCCCCCTCGGCCCGCGGGGCGCAGTCTGACAGTGCGCCACCAGCGGGCGCCCCAGCTCTCCTTCGACGAGCAGCCGGCGCACATGCCGGGCGCCGGAGCCGAACCGGTGCTGGAAGACGATCGCCGCGTACGGGCCGCAGCCGGCGCCCTCCTCGGCCTCGATCGCGTCGAAGTCGGCGAGCGAGGGCACCGGCGGCTTCTCGCACCGCCCCCAGGCACCGGCGCGCAACGCGGCCACCGTCCACGCCCGGCGCAGCATGGGATCCGGCGCTCGGCGCAGAACGACTCCACCGCACGCTGGTCGATGCCGACGGCGGCGGCGGCCACCTCCGTATCACCCTCCCGCGCGAGCCGCGCCGGCGCGGGCAGATGGGATCCGCGCGCGATGGCACCGGTGCCGATGACGGCGACCGAATGCGCCTACCGGTGGGCGGGGTCGAGGAGCGGGGCGAGTGGGAGACGGGCGGCGGTTCAGCACTCCTCCGCGACGGCGGGAACGCAGGCCGGGCCAGACGAAACCCCGCTTCCGACAAGCGCTTTCCCCGCGCCGCAACGCAGGGTCGGCGACCGGGCCGGTCAACACCGCGAGCCGCAAGGCTTGTCGGCCAAGGCGATGCACCGGAACGCGGCCTTCATCATCGCCCGGTCTCCGCGGACGCCCTGAGCCCGCACGCGGCGCTGACGCCCGGCTGACGACGTCCCCCTTTCGGACAACTTCCGGACGCCTGGCCACCCACCTCCGACCTGCGCAAATCCCCAGCTGTCCCAGGCACTTGGCACATGCGGACAGCTGACTTCGCGACCCCGGTGACCAACCCCATACGTTCTGCGTAGCGACGCGGTAGCGCTGTGTCAGTGCTTGCCCCTAGGCTGTTCCGCATGTCCCCCGATTCCATGCTCTCTGGTTCCGTGCGCTCTGCTGCCGAGGTGAACGAGCAGATCCGGGCGCTGTGGCTGCGTGCGGGCGGTTCCCTCTCGGCCCAGGAGCGCGCGGAGTACGAGCAGTTGGTCGTGGAGTGGGCCGCGGCGATCCGCGAGGCGGTCATCGAGGCGGCCTGAGCCCGCAGGTGCACGAGCGTGCCGGCGTGCATCTCCGTGGCCGGCGGCGTCACGCCCTCGGTCGTTGGTGTGCGGTGCGGGCCGCGTGTCCCTGGTGGAGGGAAGCTATTTGCGCGTGCCGGACGCAATCCCGTTGAAGGTCGTTTCCGTATCCCTCCACAGGAGGAAGCATCCCCTGCACAACAGCACCACTGCCGAGTGTCGCTTGCGGCGAAACTCCGCACTGACCGGGCGGCGCTTCTCAGGAGTCCGGCTTCGAGCCGGAGCGCACCGCGCCCAGCCCGCTGCGGCTGCGCAACTGTCCCTTCCCACCCATGGCGGCCAGGGCCCCGCAACTGGTCCGCGCCGTCTATCAGGTATTCCTGTTCGACCATCCGTTATCTGCATTGTCTGGGAAGCAACAAGATCACAGCAACGCTCGCCCCGCCACCCGGCGCGTGGTGCGTCGAACCGCGCGGTGAGCACACGCATGGAGCCGGTCCAGCGGGGGCACGGGCGGCGAGCGGCGAGCAGAGGTGAACCTGCGGCTTGTGGCTGAGGTGCGCCCGGTCGGTCTGCTCCGTGCGCCAATTAGCCGGAGCCACCATGAACTCCACCTCCGCCAGCGAAGTCACCCTCAGAGGCGTGGGGGCATGCTGCGCCCTCGGAAACGTGGTGCTGCACGCACTCCTCGTTCCTGATCACCTTGAAGAGAAGTTCTACATCGGCCTCCTGTTCGCCCTGGGCAGCGCCGTCATGCTCGTCGTGGCCGTGGGACTCGTGACCCTGAGGCGCCCTATGGTTGCCTGGCTGACCGGGGCGGCCGTCAGCATCGGCATGGTCATCGGCTTTCTGCTGTCGCGCACCGTCGGCCTGCCGGACGGCTACTACGAACCCGGCTGGGAAGCGCCGTACGGCCCCCTGTCCTTGATCGTCGAAGGGCTGTTCGTCCTCGCCTGCCTCGCCTGGCTGGGAAGCCCGGCGGCTCCCGGTGCCCCCTCGAAGCAGCCGTACGCAGCGGACCGGGCGCGGCCCGCGCACGGACAAGGAGTGTTGAAACACTGAGTTGGGCGCGTCGGTGCCGGTGGTCACGCGGACGGAGCTGTGGCCCGGGCCAGGACGCGGCCGGCGTCGATGTCGGCCCGGTCCAGGTCGAATTCGGCCCGGTGCATCCTCCCGGGCACCGGGCCTCGGCGGCGCAGCCGGGATCATGGGCAGGTGATGAAGCGGAACAAGAGGGCTCAGGCCCAGCAAGCAGGGTGTGAATCGGGTCTCTCCGCGTACCAACAGGCTTTGCGGGACCGGCTGCTCGCCGCCCCTGTGGTGGCCGCGCCCGAACCCTGGCGGCCGGTCTTCCAGCCGTGCGTCCCTGTCGGCGGTCTTCTCGGTATCGGCTTCGCGTCGCATCCCGGCAGCGGACACGATCTGGTGATGGTCGTCTCGCACGACGGTCACGGCCTCTTCGACGCCGTCACGGGCGCGAGGATCGCCAGGGACCGTGATCCCGACCCGGCCGACGACACCCCCGACGCGACCGCCGATCTGACGTGCCCTGGGCTGGGCCCCGTCGCCGGCGCCAGGGTGCACATCGCCGGGCTCTTCGGCGGGGGGCTCCACACCACCACCGCGGACAGTTGGATTCTGGAGGTCGTCACCCCTGTCTGGCCCGCTGATCGCGTCCTGTTGTCCCTCGACGGCGGACTGCCGCACTCCGGTCCGCACGGAGAGCAGTGGTGGCACATATTCCACTCCGACCGCTCCGAACTCCGAGCCGTCGGGTTTTCGCCCTCCGGGGAGACTCTCGCTGTCGCGACCAGCAGTGACCTGTCCCTGTGGACCCGTCGGCCCGCCCGCGGCCAGGACGGCGACGCGGACAGCTGACCACGGGACTCCTGGGTCCCATTCGGGTCATCCGGGGTGCCGCTCTTCGTGGAAGGGCCGACTGTGAGATCGGGCGGTTCGCGTCGCCACCGTTGTTGCGCCATGTCACGTGGCCGGTGCCCTGGCCGCGCCTACGCTGGAGGCTCCGATGAGCCCATCCGAGACACATCTGGCCGTGATCTGCGACTGGCCGCTCCTCCAGCTCGGTCTCGCACAGGCCATCGGTGCCCAGCCGGATCTGAACATCACCACGTTCGCCACCTGCGTCGATGAGTTCACTACCCCGACGAATGACGTCGATGTCGTTCTCCTGATCACCTCGCAAGCCCGCGACCAGGAGACCTCTCGCCAAGTGACCGAACTGTACAGACAGGGGCACGCCGTGATCGTGATCTCGCCGTCCGGCGCGCAGTCCGACGCCGTGCTGTGCATCAAGGCCGGCGCCCGCGGATATCTGAGCCGGCACACCACGGCCGCGGAACTGGTGGCGGCCGTCCGCGTCGTCGCTTCAGGACGAGACTATTTCGGCGCGAGCCTGGCCGGTCGGAGCATACCCGCGCCTCCTCCGCATATCACCGGGCGAGAGAAGCAGATCTTGCAGCTGGTGGCCGGCGGCGCGACAGATCGCGAGATCGCCGCGAAACTGAACATCACCGAGAACACGGTTCACACGCACCTGGAACGACTTCGAAGAAAAAGTGGCTCACGCCGCAGGGCCGAACTCACCCGCTTCGCCCTGGAGAACGGGATAATCGACAGCGATCCCACGGAATGACTACATTGGCGCGTTTTGTGAGTCTTCGTTCGGGTGAATGTCGTTCAGGCTGTTGACTATGGTCACGGACGACGGATGCGAGGGCGCGGGCACCTGAATGAGCATGGGAATGTAAACCATTTGCCCGTGTCGGAACTCCGCTTTCGCCGAGAGCCGGTAGCAGACGGGTGCCTGGGGATTTTTCGACGTCGCATAGCAGCGAAGTACCGAATTCGCCTGGGGCGAGCCGGTTCCTGTTCCCTCACTCGCCGATGCGCCGCACACGCCGGCCGCGAGGCAGGCGGAGGCTGCGGCCGCGAGAGCGACGCTCCGCAAGATCACCTTGCCCAATGTGTTCACCTCGGTCGCCTGGGCGTGGCGCTGGATCTCCGCCCGACGGCGCACGGTGCTGGAGCAGTCGTTCGGCCAACTGCCCGAACCGGA
>NZ_JBSGDB010000489.1:0-6336 GCF_053602155.1 Streptomyces sp. NPDC004561 | reverse complement strand
AGGTCGGGGTGGACCGCGTCGTGGCCGCCCTCCGGGGAGCCGATCGCCCACGGCACGCCGACGTCCTCGGGACCGGCGGAGAGGGTGTTGTTGCGGCCCTTGCGGAACGTCGTGCCGATCGGGTGGATCGGGGGGAGGTAGACGACGTCGAAGCCCATCTCCGCGATCGCCTTCAGCCGCCGCGCAGCCGTGCGGAACGTGCCGTGGGGATGCTCGGGGGTGCCCTCCGACCGGGGGAAGAACTCGTACCAGGAGCCGTACAGGGCCCGTTCGCGCTCCACCAGCAGCGGCATCGGATCGGAGGCGGTGACCAACTCCCGCAGCGGATACCGGGCCAGCACCGCCGTCACCTCCGGCGCCAGGGCGGCCGCGAGGCGCCAGGCGGGCGGGCGGTCCTCGGCGCGCAGGGCCGCCACCGCGTCCAGTACGACCGGGCGTTGTTCGTCCGGGACTCCGGCGGCCGCCTGTTCGTACAGGCGTGCCCCTTCCGTCATGACCAGGTCGGTGTCGATGCCCGCCGGGATCTTGATCTGCGCGTGGTGCCGCCAGGTGGCGAGCGGGTCCGACCACGCCTCGACCGTGTAGGTCCAGTGGCCGGGTTCGCCCACGGTGACGGTGGCGCCCCAACGGTCGGTGCCCGGGGCGAGTTCCCGCATCGGCGTCCAGGGGCCCGGCAGGCCCGCCGGGTCCCGCAGCACCACGTTCGCCGCGACGGCGTCGTGGCCCTCGCGGAACACGGTGGCCGACACCTCGAACGACTCGCCGGTCACCGCTTTCGCGGGCCGGCGCCCGTGCTGGACCACGGGACGTACGTCGAGAACGGGGATACGGCCGAGCGTGGTGTCCCGGGGCGTGGGCGGCCCGTCGCCGGGACCGGACTGTCCGGGCGTGTCGGCGGCAGGCTTTGCCGCGTTCTTGCCCGTTGTTTTCTTTGCCGCTGCCTTGGCCTTGCTGCTTGTCGGAGGTGCTGACGAGTGGTGCGTGGCGGGCATGACCGCTCCTGTCCGCGTCAACGTGGGTGTGGGCGGATGGATATGGGGAGGTGGGTCCTGCGGAGGTGCTGTGGAACGCCTGTGGGGTTGTGTACCGGAGGAGCCTTCCCACCCTCTTCGGGTGGGCAACCGGCACTTTGTTAACTACTCACGCGTATGTCTACGCACAAGACCGGCCCACTTGTTCGAGTGCCCCGCAGCCCGCTCCCCACGCCCCGACACCCCCGACCGGGTACCTCCCCACCGACGCCCCGGTAACCACTACCGTCGGGTGTGACGACGAGACGTACAGCGCCGTGCGTCTCACCCCGCAACGCGTCGAGGTGGAATGTGAAGGCGATCCGTCGGTTCACCGTCCGTCCCGTTCTCCCCGAACCCCTCCGGCCGCTGAGCGATCTGGCGCGCAATCTGCGCTGGTCCTGGCATGCGGAAACGCGCGACCTGTTCCAGTCCGTAGACCCCGAGGCCTGGGCCGCCGCCGGGGGCGACCCGGTCGGGCTGCTGGGCCGGGTGCGCCCGGCACGCCTCGCCGAGCTGACCGGGGACCGCAGGTTCCTGCGGCGCCTCACCGCGGTCGCCGACGACCTCGACGACTATCTGACCGGCGACCGCTGGTACCAGGCCCAGGCCGAGGGCCTGCCGGCCGCGGTCGCCTACTTCTCCCCGGAGTTCGGCATCACGGCCGCGCTGCCGCAGTACTCCGGCGGTCTCGGCATCCTCGCCGGCGACCACCTCAAGGCGGCCAGCGACCTCGGCGTACCGCTCATCGGGGTCGGGCTGCTGTACCGGCACGGGTACTTCCGGCAGACCCTGTCCCGGGACGGCTGGCAGCAGGAGCACTACCCGGTGCTCGACCCCAACGAACTGCCCGTCACCCAGCTGAAGGAGGCCGACGGCACCCCGGCACAGGTCTCCCTCGCGCTGCCCGGCGGCAGGGCGCTGCGCGCCAGGGTCTGGCTGGCGCAGGTGGGCCGGGTGCCGCTGCTGATGCTCGACTCGGACGTGGAGGAGAACGACCTCGGCGAACGCGGGGTGACCGACCGGCTCTACGGCGGCGGCAGCGAGCACCGGCTGCTCCAGGAGATGCTGCTCGGCATAGGGGGCGTGCGGGCGGTGCGGACCTACTGCCGGCTCACCGGGCACCCGGAGCCGGAGGTGTTCCACACCAACGAGGGGCACGCGGGTTTCCTTGGCCTGGAACGGATCGCCGAACTGTGCGCGGCCGGACTGGACTTCGCGTCTGCGCTGGAGGCCGTGCGCGGCGGGACCGTCTTCACCACGCACACCCCGGTCCCGGCCGGCATCGACCGCTTCGACCGGGAGCTGGTCGCCCGGCACTTCGGGCCCGACGCCGAACTCCCCGGCATCGACGTGCAGCGGATCCTGTCGCTCGGCATGGAGACCTACCCGGGCGGCGAACCGAACCTGTTCAACATGGCCGTGATGGGCCTCAGGCTCGCCCAGCGGGCCAACGGGGTGTCGCTGCTGCACGGTCAGGTCAGCCGCGAGATGTTCGCGGGACTGTGGCCGGGATTCGACGCCGAGGAGGTGCCGATCACCTCCGTGACCAACGGGGTGCACGCGCCCACCTGGGTGGCACCGGAGGTGCTGCGGCTCGGCGCCCGGCAGATCGGCGCCCAGCGGACCGAGGACGCGCTGACCGTCGGCGGCTCCGAGCGCTGGGACTCGGTCGCGGACATCCCGGACCAGGAGGTCTGGGAGCTGCGCCACACCCTGCGCGAGCAACTGGTGCTGGAGGTGCGGGAACGGCTGCGCGCCTCCTGGCGGCAGCGCGGTGCGGGCAACGCCGAGCTGGGCTGGATCGACGGCGTCCTCGACCCGGACGTCCTGACGATCGGCTTCGCACGCCGGGTCCCTTCCTACAAGCGCCTCACCTTGATGCTGCGTGACCGCGACCGCCTGATGGAGCTCCTGCTCCACCCGGAGCGCCCGATCCAGATCGTCGTCGCGGGCAAGGCCCACCCGGCGGACGACGGCGGAAAGCGCCTGGTCCAGGAGCTGGTCCGGTTCGCCGACGACCCGAGGGTCCGCCATCGCATCGTCTTCCTGCCCGACTACGGCATGGCGATGGCGCAGAAGCTCTACCCCGGCTGCGACGTCTGGCTGAACAACCCCCTGCGTCCCCTGGAGGCGTGCGGCACCTCCGGGATGAAGGCGGCCCTGAACGGCTGCCTGAACCTGTCCGTCCTGGACGGCTGGTGGGACGAGTGGTTCCAGCCGGACTTCGGCTGGGCCGTCCCGACGGCGGACGGCGCGGGGATGGACACCGACCGCCGCGACGACATCGAGGCGGCGGCCCTCTACGACCTCCTCGAACAGCGGGTCACCCCGCGCTTCTACGAGCGCGGCCGGGGCGGGCTGCCCGACCGCTGGATCGAGATGGTCCGCCAGACCCTCACCCTGCTCGGCCCGAAGGTGCTGGCCGGCCGCATGGTCCGCGAGTACGTCGAGCGCCTCTACGCCCCGGCCGCCCAGTCGCACCGCGCGCTGGCCCCGGACACCGCCCGGGACCTGGCCGAGTGGAAGGCCCGGGTGCGGGCCGCGTGGCACGGGGTGAGCGTCGACCACGTCGAGACGACCGCGACGACGGCCACGGCGGAACTGGGCACGACGGTGGGCCTGCGGGTCCGGGTCGGCCTCGGTGAGCTGAGCCCGGACGACGTCGAGGTCCAGGCGGTGTCCGGGCGGGTGGACGCGCAGGACCGCATCACCGACGCGACCGTCGTCCCGCTGAAGCCGACGGGCGCGCCCGACCTGGAGGGCCGCATGTTGTACGAGGGCCCGCTCTCCCTCGACCGCACGGGCCCGTACGGCTACACGGTCCGCATCCTCCCGTCCCACCGCCTCCTCACCTCCGCCGCCGAGCTGGGCCTCGTGACGGTACCTCCGGAGGATGTGGTGGAGGGCGCGGGAGTACTCCTGCGCTGACGCGCGGCTGCCTTCAGGGCGTCGACGAAGAGAGCGAAGGATCCGGCCGGGACGGCGAGAGTGCCTCCGGCCGGGTCCTTGCAGTCGCGGGTGCGAACTTGCGACGGCCCAGCTCGTTGATCACGTCGGACAGGATCGACTCGGACACCGCCGCGCTCTTCGTGCAGTTCGTCGACTCCTGCCTGGCCGACCCCCAGGCGAAGCAGATGTGGAGGGACCTGATGACCGCGATCCAGTACTTCTGGCGCCACCCGCTGGCCGAGCAGGTACGCGAGGAAGGGCGGGAACAAGGACTGGAACAAGGTCTGGAGCAGGGGCGTGTCCAGGATCGGCAGGAGATGACCCTTCGCATCCTGGAGTGGCGCGACATCCCGGTGTCCGACTCCGTCCGGGAGCGCGTGGAGACCTGCACGGACCTGGCCCAGCTGGAACTCTGGGCCCAACGGGCCGTACACGCCACGGACGCGACGGAGCTGTTCGCCGGGGAGTGAGGTTCCGCTGAGGGGCGAGTCGGTGTGATCGGCTCGCCCCCGGCCACTGTGCGCGGCCTACTCGGCGATGCCCCGGGTGAGGATGACGACGGTGACGAAGGTTCGGTACAGGTGGATCGGGTCGTCGTCGCGGAGGCGGACGGTGAGGTCGTCCTCGCGGGTCACGCCGTTGATCCAGGTCGCCATCTCGGTCAGGTCGGCGTTGCGGAATCGGACCGTCAGGGTGGCGGGCAGGGTGATCTCGGGCAGCCGGGCGTCCGGCAGCTGCCGTACCGCGGCCTCGGCGGTCTGCCGGATCACCTCGCGGGCCTGCTCCGGATGCAGGCTGTCGGCGGCGAAGCGGGAGACCGACGTCTTCACCACCGCCGCCCTGATGCCCGGACAGAACGGCCCGGCCTGCTCGGCGGTGACGTCGTCGCCCGTGATCAGCACGATCGGCACCCCGTGTCCGAGCGCGACCAGGGCGTTGATCCCGGCCTCCCCGGTCGGCATGCCGTTCAGCCGGACCTCGGCGATCGCGCGCGGGTTGTACGTGTGCGACAGCGTGGCCGGGGCGCCGGACATCGAGCCGTGGTACGAGACGAAGAAGACGGCGTCGAACGAGGCGTCGAGCCCCTGCATCATGTACAGCGGCTTGTGCCGGCCGGACAGGTAGCGCGCCCGGTGCGCCAGGCGGTCCGGCCGCAGGTTGGCCATCGCCGAGTGCGAGTCGTTGACCAGGAACTCCCGTGCGCCGGCCGCCGCGGCGCCCTCGATCGCCGCGTTGACCTCCTGCTCCAGCAGTTCCCGGTAGTGCCCGTACTCGGGGCTCGGCGGCCGGCACTGTGCCCAGTCGACGACGCCCGCGGTGCCCTCCATGTCCGACGAGACGAAGACCTTCATCCGTGCGCTCCCCTCGGTGTCCGCCACCCGTCTGTGCGTTCAGTAGCAGATCATGCCGCTCCCGGGCGGCGTCCGGTCGGGGTGGTGACCTCACGGCGCGAGCAACTGCGCCAGGCCGGAGCAGTCGTTGCCGCCGGAGGGATCCGCCGAGTACAGCCAGTACACGGTCGCCAGCAGGGCCGGCACCAGGAGCGGACCGGCCACCGCCGACACCGCCGCCGGTCCGCGCCGCTCAGTCTCCTGACCGCCCTGCCTGAGCCTGAAGTTCTGGTTGTTCTCGGCGGCAGCCCAGGTGTCGGAGTGCGCGAGGTACTTGTCCACCGAGTCGATTCCGGTCCGGTTGCCGATCGTCCAGGTGTCGTCGTCGCTGGTTCCCCAGATCGATGCCGGGGCTCCCGCCAGGGCCGTCAGTCCTCTTCGACTTCGGCGCACAGTTCCCGCAGGACCTTGCCGCAGCGGCGGGCGTACGCGTGCTGGAAGCCTCGGGTCGCCGGGCCGCCGGCCTTCGCGTACCACTTGGCCGGTCTGCTGAAGGCCGCGACCGTCAGCCAGACCGTGCCGTCGCCGGTGCGGTCGACGACGAAGGCCTCCTCGCCGGACTCGGGGTGGCCCTCGAGGGTGCCGTAGGCCCAGCCGGCCCGGCGGGGTTCCTCGGTGGTCCAGACGATGCGGCAGGGGGCCTTGACGATGCCGGCGAGGGTGACGGTCACGTCCACGTCGGGGGCCGCGCGATCGGCGCTCGCGTCGACGCTCACCCCCAGGCCGCGGTGCATCTCCCAGGTGAGGAGCGCTTCGGTGGCCCGGCGGAAGACCTCGTGGCCCTCTCCGAGACGGGTGCGGACGAGCATGGGGCGGAAGCCGGGCGGGCAGTACGTCAGGTCGTCGCGGGTCGCGCCGACCGGCTCGTAGGTGAAGGGCGCCGAGGACATGGGTCACAAGGGTAGGGCGGCACCCGGGACGTCTTCCGCCCGGGTGCCGCCCGGCACCTACCTGTGTCCGCCCGCGGTCAGTTGACGTTGACC
>NZ_JBSGDB010000488.1:0-6362 GCF_053602155.1 Streptomyces sp. NPDC004561 | reverse complement strand
GGCTCGGCGACCTCACCGTCGACACCACGGCGCGGCACTGCAGCCTCCACGGCAAAGAGGTCCAACTGCGCCCCAAGGAGTTCGAACTCCTCGTCATAGGCCTGGCCATGCAGGCAGTGCCCCTCGTCCAGCAGCAGCAGGTTCAGCTCCTTCAGCGCCTCGCGCGGGATGCCCTCGCGGCCGCCGAGCCAGTGGTCGATCGGGGTGACGAGGGTGAAGTCCTCGTCGAAGAGGGGGAGTTCGACGACTCCGGGGACGCCGAGCGGGACGGCCAGCAACAGCAGGTCCAGACGGCCGGAGTGCAGGCCGTCGATCAGGCTGGCGGTCTGCTCCTCGTGCACCTGGAGGTCCAGCTGCGGGTAGCGCTCGTGGACGAGCCGCAGCACGGTCGGCAGCAGGTACGGCGCGACCGTGGGGATCACCCCGAGGCGCAGCACCCCGGTGAAGGGCGCCCGGACCGCCTCGGCCTCCTCCAGCAGCGCGCCGACCTCATCCAGCACCGCCTTCGCACGGACGGCGAGCCGCTCGCCGGCGGGCGAGAGCAGCACCTTGCGCGTCGTACGCTCGAGGAGGGTCACCCCGAGGGTCTCCTCCAGCGCCGAGACCGCGCCGGACAGGGCGGGCTGGCTCATCCCGATGGCGGCCGCCGCGTCCCTGAAGTGCAGGTGCTCGGCCACGGCCGCGAAGGCGCGCAGCTGGGCGAGGCTCGGCTGCCTCCGCTTGCCGTTACTCATGGTCACTGATAACTACCTCCGATCAACATGACCGAGTGTAGCTATTTCCCTAATCAATGCACCCTGTGCCAACATCACCAAAGTCCAACCCATGGGAATCACCCTCAAAAGGGGTGCTTCCTCGCTGCAAGGAGAGCGTGTGCTCACTGTCGGTGACAAGTTCCCCGAGTTCGAACTGACCGCCTGCGTCTCGCTGGAGAAGGGCAAGGAGTTCGAGCAGCTCCACCACAAGTCCTACGAGGGCAAGTGGCTGGTCGTGTTCGCATGGCCGAAGGACTTCACCTTCGTCTGCCCGACCGAGATCGCCGCGTTCGGGAAGCTGAACGACGAGTTCGCCGACCGCGACGCCCAGATCCTCGGCTTCTCCGGTGACTCCGAGTTCGTCCACCACGCCTGGCGCAAGGACCACCCGGACCTGACCGACCTGCCGTTCCCGATGATGGCCGACTCCAAGCACGAGCTGATGCGCGACCTGGGCATCGAGGGCGAGGACGGCTTCGCGCAGCGCGCCGTCTTCGTCGTCGACCCGAACCACGAGATCCAGTTCACGATGGTGACCGCCGGTTCCGTGGGCCGTAACCCCAAGGAGGTCCTGCGGGTCCTGGACGCCCTGCAGACCGACGAGCTGTGCCCGTGCAACTGGAGCAAGGGCGACGAGACGCTGGACCCGGTCGCGCTGCTGGCCGGTGAGTGACCCATGTCGCTCGACTCGCTCAAGTCCCGGGTGCCGGACTACGCCAAGGACCTGAAGCTCAACCTGGGTTCGGTCATCGGCAACTCCGACCTGCCCGCTCAGCAGTTGTGGGGCACGGTGCTGGCGACCGCCATCGCCTCCCGTTCCCCGATCGTGCTGCGTGAGCTGGAGCCGGAGGCGAAGGCGAACCTGTCGCCCGAGGCGTACACGGCCGCCAAGTCGGCCGCCGCGATCATGGGGATGAACAACGTCTTCTACCGCACCCGGCACCTGCTGTCCGACCACGAGTACGGCACGCTGCGCGCGGGTCTGCGGATGAACGTCATCGGCAACCCCGGTGTGGAGAAGGTCGACTTCGAGCTGTGGTCGTTCGCGGTCTCCGCGATCAACGGCTGCGGCATGTGCCTCGACTCGCACGAGCAGGTGCTGCGCAAGGCCGGCGTCGAGCGCGACGTGGTCCAGGAGGCCTTCAAGATCGCCTCGGTGATCCAGGCCGTCGGCGTCACGCTGGACGCGGAGGCGGTGCTCGCCGAGTCGGCCGAGTAACCCGCCCCGGGGCCGTCGTCCGTCCGGCTCATGCCGGCACCGATCCCTCTCGTGGCCGCGCACATGACGGCCGACTGGTGGGTCGTCGCCCTCGCGGGCGCAGCATGGTCGTGCGCCGGCCGGAACACCGCGTCGTCACGGTGTCTCCGAGGGGGCCGCTATCGGCTCCCCGGTCTCCCCGGCCTCGGCGGACTGCGACGCCATGGCCGTGGTCCGGTCCTCCCCGGCCACCTCCTGCGCGTACTGCCGCAGATAACCCACCACCGTGTTCGTCACCGCGACCAGCGGTACGGCGACCACCGCGCCGCCGATGCCGGCCACCATGCCGCCGGCCGCCACGGTCAGTACGACCGCCAGCGGGTGCACCCGCACCGCGCGGCCGAGGATGAACGGCTGGAGGACGTGGCCCTCGATCTGCTGGACCGCGAGGACCACCGCGAGGGTCATGACGGCGGCGAAGACACCCTGCGTCACCAGGGCCACGATCACCGCGAGCGCGCCGGAGGCGACCGCGCCGACCAGCGGGATGAACGAGAACAGGAAGATGAAGACGGCCAGCGGGACGGCCATCGGCACGTTCAGGAAGTAGATGCCGATGCCGATGAAGGTCGCGTCTATCAGCGCGACCAGGACCGTGCCCCGGACGTAGGCGGTCAGGGTGCGCCAGGCTCGCGGGCCGGCGCCGGCCACGCCCGGCCGGGCCGCGGCGGGCACCAGCTTCAGGGACCACTCCCAGATGCGCTTGCCGTCGTAGAGCAGGAACAGCGTCGAGAAGAACACCAGCAGGAGGCCGGTGAGGAAGTCGACGATGACCTGGACGCCCTCCAGACCGGCGGACGTGATCTGGTCGGTGTTGGCGCCGATCGCCTCGCGGAGGTTCTTGGCGATCTGGTTGATCTGCTTGTCGGTGACGTGGAACGGGCTCTTCAGCAGCCAGTTGCGCAGGTCGTCGATGCCGGACTGGATCTGGTTGGAGAGCGTGTCGATGTTCTCCATGACCTGCCAGGTCACGAACCAGCCCATCAGGCCGATGATGACGAAGCCGCTGATGGCGGTGAGCGCGGTGGCCGGCCCGCGCGGCACCCCGCGGCGGGTGAGCCGGGCGACCGTCGGCTGCAGCAGCGCGGTCACCAGCAGGGCGATGACGAAGGCGAAGACCACGAGCTGGATCGCGCTGATGACACGCATCAGCACCCAGACCGTGCCGGCGAGGACGAGCAGCCGCCAGCCGGCCTCGGCCGCGACCCTCACACCCCAGGGCACCGCCTGGGCGGGGTCCGGGCGGGAGCCCGCCGGGGGCGCGGGCCGGCGGGGGGCCGGCACCGGGTCGGCCACGACGCGTTCGGGGGCGGCCGGTTCGGCGTCGGTGTGCTCCTGCTCCACCTCCGCGCGGCGCTCGTCCAGGCGCTCGCCCATCTCGGTGAGACCGGCGCCGAGCCTGCCGAGCCACCCTGGCACTCGCGACATGATCCGTCCTCTTCCCCCGCGTCCTCGGGCGCTCGCCACCACTCCCCCCTGGAGTCGTTCGGATACGACCGTACAGGGCGAAAGCCCCTCCCCTGTGGACGGGGAGGGGCTGCGCGTGGTTGCGGCCGGGCGGCCTAGTACCAGTGGTTGGCCTGCCAGAAGGACCAGGCCTGGCACGGGCTGCCGTAGCGGCTGTTCATGTAGTTGAGGCCCCACTTGATCTGGGTGGCCGGGTTGGTCTGCCAGTCGGCACCGGCGGAGGCGTACTTGCCTGCGGGCAGGGCCTGGAAGAGACCGTAGGCACCGGAGGAGGCGTTCGTCGCCTGGTAGTTCCAGCTGGACTCGTGGTCCACGATGTTGCTGAAGCACTGGAACTGGCCGGCGCCGACCATCTGGCTCGCCATCGCCTGGATCTGCGCGACGGTGTAGCTGCCCTGCACGGGGAAGCTGGAGGTGCTACGGGTCGAGTCGCGGCTCGCCGCGGCTGCCTTGGTCTCGGCGCGCTGCTTGGCCTGTTCGGCCGCCTTCTCCGCAGCGGCCTTCTTGGCGACCGCGGTGTCGGCGGCTGCCTGGCGGGCCGCCGCCTCGGCGTCCTTCTTGGCGCTCGCGTCCGCGGCGATGGCCTGTGCGTCGGCCTGCTGCGTCAGGGTCGCGGACTGGACCTGGGCCTGCTGACCCGCGGGTATGTCCGCGAGAAGCGTGGTGTCGGCGGCCGTCGGCTCGGCGTCGTTGTTCTGCGCGACGCTGCCCGAGGCAACTCCGACGACGCTTCCGACGGCGGTGACCGCGGTGGCCGAGACCACTGCGAGTCCCCGGACCGAAATCCGGCTCACACGGTTTTCCTTCCAGCATCGCCCGCTTCGGTGACCCTGGCGGACGCAATCGTGCCCCCTGACACTGGCCTCCCAACTGCGGGGTCACGGGAGGCACGGGCCCGGTGGGCAACTCCCCTGGAGGGAGCGCCACGTGGTGCTCGGGCGGCATACGACGAACTCTATGGAGTTGGTGGTGCTTCTGTGGTGCCGTACCGCTGGGGGTACAGGTGTGTCGTATGCGGGGCCTGACAGGACTGAGACTCTGCCGTAACCGGAGGCCGGTGGCAATTCTGTGTTGCGTGTGAAAGCTCACATCCCGTTTGGCCCTGGGGGTTTCCGGAAAGCGCCGCACACCGAGGCGCCGCCCGGCTAGGCTCTGATGCCTTTGCCGGACGGCGCCAACTGGGCCTACTCGGATATCCCCTTAGATATGACCGTCCTCGAGCATTTCGGTCACAAGGGCGGCGATCTGGGACCTCTCCGACCGGGTCAGCGTGACGTGCGCGAAGAGCGGGTGCCCCTTCAGCTTCTCCACGACGGCGACCACACCGTCATAACGGCCGACGCGCAGATTGTCCCGCTGCGCCACGTCATGAGTGAGAACCACCCGCGAGTTGGCGCCGATTCGGGACAGAACGGTCAGCAGGACATTCCGCTCCAGCGACTGCGCCTCGTCCACGATCACGAACGCGTCGTGCAGCGAGCGGCCGCGGATGTGGGTGAGCGGCAGGACCTCCAGCATCCCGCGCGCGGTGACCTCCTCGATGACCTCGCGGCTGGTGACGGCCGACAGCGTGTCGAAGACGGCCTGCGCCCACGGACTCATCTTCTCCGCCTCGGAGCCCGGCAGATAGCCCAACTCCTGCCCGCCCACGGCGTACAGCGGCCGGAACACCATGACCTTCTGGTGCTGGCGGCGCTCCAGGACCGCTTCCAGGCCCGCGCACAGCGCCAGCGCCGACTTGCCGGTGCCGGCCCGGCCGCCCATCGAGACGATGCCGACGTCCGGGTCGAGCAGCAGATCGAGGGCGATGCGCTGCTCGGCGCTGCGGCCCTTGATGCCGAACGCCTCCCGGTCGCCGCGCACCAGGCGGACGTTGCCGTCCGCGGTGACGCGGCCGAGGGCCTTGCCCCGCTCGGACTGGATCGTCAGTCCGGTGTGCACGGGGAGGTCGGAGGCCTCCGGGACGTACACGTGCCCTTCCTCGAAGAGGATGTCCACCTGCTCCGCGGGCAGGGACAGCTCGCTCATCCCGGTCCAGCCGGAGTTCTCCGTGATGGCGAGTTCGGCCCGGTACTCCTCGGCGAGCAGGCCGACGGAGGAGGCCTTGATGCGCAGCGGCAGATCCTTCGAGACGACGGTGACGTCGTACCCCTCGGCCTGCAGGTTGCGGGCCACCGCGAGGATGCGGGAGTCGTTGTCCCCCAGGCGGTAGCCGGTGGGCAGCACGCTGGGGTCCGAGTGATTGAGCTCGACACGGACGGTCCCGCCCAGTTCCCCGATCGGGATGGGGGCGTCGAGGCGGCCGTTCTTCACCCGGTAGTCGTCCAGCAGGCGCAGGGCCTGGCGGGCGAAGTAGCCGAGTTCCGGATGGTGCCGCTTGGCCTCCAGTTCCGTGACCACCACGATGGGGAGCACGACCTCGTGCTCGTCGAAGCGGGTCATGGCGTTCGGGTCGGCCAGCAGGACGCTGGTGTCGAGAACATAAGTGCGCCGGTCTGGCTTGTGGCGCTTTGTGCTGGTCACCACGGAAGGACGTACCCCCTCGGATGAGGTCGGGGAGCGACGAAGTGGAAGCCGGGCCGGGAGGGTGCGTACATTGCGGCCGGTCCCCGGCTCCCGCGCAGGGCGGGCCGGATACCGGCCCTCCGCGGCTGCTTCCGTGCAGTGACCGCACGGTCGGGCTGGTGCAAAGGGCCTCCCGGGCGGACGGCCCCGTGCCGCCCGCTGAGATCCGACGCCCGTGGTTCGGGCGTCGACCTGCTTGGCTTATGCCCTCGAACATGCACTGCCATGCAAAAGCGGCCAACAGCGCACCGGTGAACTCCTCGTTACACCCGTTGGAACGGGGGTATACCGGACGCCCCGCCGACCTGGTGGTCGGC
>NZ_JBSGDB010000487.1:0-6369 GCF_053602155.1 Streptomyces sp. NPDC004561 | reverse complement strand
GCGTTGAACTGCTTGGTGCGATCGATGAGTTGGGCGCGCTCGGCGGCGTTGTCGGGCGTGGCGTCCTGCTGGAAGTACGAGTCGAGCTGGGCGTGCCCGGCGTCCAGCCCCTCGCGGCCGCTCACCGCGCGCAGCAGGGCCGCGCTGTCCTCGCCTGTCAGCGGGCCGAGCGGGAAGCGCCGGGCGCCGTCGAGGGCGGTCAGCGGCGAGCGGCTGGTGACGATCACCGCACAGCCCGGCCCGGCCGGCAGCAGAGGCCGTACCTGGGCCGCGCTGGCCGCGTCGTCCAGCACCAGCAGGATGCGGGTGGGGGCGAGCAGTGAGCGGAGCAACGCAGCGGCCGCGTCCGGGTGTTCGGGGATGTTGCGGGGCTCGGCGCCGAGGTCCCGCAGCAGCGCGGCGAGCGCCTGCGCGGAGCTGAGCGGAGCCATGCCGGGCGTGGCGCCGTGCAGGTTCACGTAGAGCTGGCCATCAGGGAAACGTTCCCGCAGCTCATGCGCGACATCCAGGGCGAGCGCGCTCTTGCCGACGCCCGCCATGCCGGAGATCACGGCGACGGCGGGGGCCGGGGCGGGCGGCTCGGTCAGCGCCTGCCGCAGCGCGCGACGCGCCTCGGCCCGGCCGGTGAAGTGGGCGGGCGGAGCCGGGAGCTGGGCCGGGCGCGGGGTCTGCCGCGCGGCCGGGTTCCCTTCGCGCGCGGAGCCGGGAACGACCGGCGGCTCCCCGCCACCGGCCGACGCCAGGTCGTCGCCGAACTCCTCGCCCTTGAGGGCCTTTTCGGCCGGCCGCCGCAGGTCGGCGTGCCCCTCCCCCTCGGGCGGCGCCGGCGCGGTCGCCGTGCCGTCGCTCCCCCGCAGCACCTCCACATGCGCCTCGCGGACCGCGGGGCCGGGCTCGATGCCGAGTTCCTCGATCAGGTGGGCGCGCAGATCACGGTGGACCGCGAGGGCCTCGGCCTGGCGGCCGGTGCGGTGCAGGGCGAGCATCAGCTGCCGGTGGTACGCCTCGCGCAGCGGATGCTCCGCGACCAGGGCCGCCAACTCGGGGATGAGCGCAGCCAGCCGTGCCCCGCCGAGCGCGGCCTCCGCGTCGTAACGCCACTCCAGCAGGAGCAGCCGCGCCTCCTCCAGGCGCTGCACTAGGGCGTAGCCGCCGAGGTCGGCGGGGAGCCCGCTGAGCGGGGTACCGCGCCAGAGCGCGAGCGCGGCCGTGCAGGCCCGCGCGACACCGGACCAGTCGCGCCGGGCGTGCGCGGCGCGCGCCTCGGCGACCCGGGCGTCGAACACGTGCACGTCCAACTCGCCGTGATCGACACGCAGCAGATAGCCCGGCGGTACGGCCCTGAGCCGCTCCGGGTCGTCCAGGAGCCGGCGCAGCCGGGTGACGTGGTTGTGCAGGGATGCCTGCGCGGAGGCGGGCGGCGCCCCGCCCCACAGGGCGTCCTTCAGCGACTCGACCGACACGACCCGGCCGGACTCCAGCAGCAGCGCGGCGAGCAGGGCGCGCACCTTGGGGCTGCCGATGGGCCGGACGGCGTCGTCCGGGTTGCCGTCCGGGACGGCGGCCTGCTGCGGAGGGCCGAGAGGGTCACAGGAGGCCGGGGTGGGGGCGTCGTTCGCGATCGGGTCAGGGGTGTTGTACGAGATACCGTACGGCGGTCGGTCGTAGAGGACCGGCGGTCCCAGCAGTCCGAACCGCAGCTCGCACCGCCGCATCACGCCGCACCACTGCCTTCCCGCGCGGTCGGGGCCGACCATGCTCCGCGACGGGCCCGCGCCCGTCGTTCCCTGGCGGAATTCCGTCCTGTCCACAACGGTTTCCCGCCACCTTCTGCATGCCGCCGCGGCTCCGGAAGGCCCTGTCCAGCAGCCTGTTTCCGCTGCCGCTCGGCGACTTCCGGCCAACCGGTCCGCGACCTGCCGACGAACCGTTGGCCACATGTTAGCGATCCGTTGGCGCGTCCTGATGTGATCATTCCATCGGATCTGGCCCGACGGCGCGCGCGTATGTCGCGTAA
Source organism: Streptomyces sp. NPDC004561 (assembly GCF_053602155.1). NCBI lineage: Bacteria > Bacillati > Actinomycetota > Actinomycetes > Kitasatosporales > Streptomycetaceae > Streptomyces > Streptomyces sp. NPDC004561. Next base: position 4,352 of record NZ_JBSGDB010000487.1, on the reverse strand, counting down.
CTCGGGGGAGTGTCGCCGTAGGCCGGATCCGGGGACGCACAGCCCCGGTCGGCGGAGGTGAACGACCGGGGCTGCGTCCCGTTCTTCTTTCCGGGGCGCTCCCCCGGCGGACGCGCCACCGACCAGCCGCCGACCGCCGGTCAGATCACGGGGGGACGTCCGAGCCGGGTGAGCCGCCACACAGTCCGCCAGCGCATGGGGCGCCGTTCGCCGGGGGATTCCCGCAGCCCCTCCAGGAACCCGCCGAACCACGCCTTCAGACCGGCCGAGGAGCGGGTGCGGGCGAGGGTGAGCAGGGTCCACACGGCGAGGTGCACCGGGACGAGCGGCAGCGGCAGCCGGCGCCGGACGAGCCAGACGCGGTTGCGCGCGTTGACGCGGTAGTAGATGGCGTGCCGGGCCGGTGAGGTCTTGGGGTGCTGGAGGAGCAGCTCGGGGGAGTAACGGATCTTCCAGCCGGCGTCGACGGCCCGCCAGGCGAGGTCCGTCTCCTCGTGCGCGAAGAAGAACTCGGCGGGCCAGTCCCCCGTCTCGGCCAGCATGGACATGCGCAGGGCGTGCCCGCCGCCCAGGAACCCGGTGACGTACCCGCCACGCAGGGGGTCGGACTTGCCGACCCTCGGCACATGCCGCTGCTGGGTCTCGCCGTGCTCGTCGGCGATACGGAAGCCGACGATGCCGAGGCGCGGGTCGGCGGCGTACAGGTCCCGCACGCGGCGCAGCACGTCGGCGTCGACGAGCAGCCCGTCGTCGTCCAGCTCGACGACGACGTCGACGTCACCGAACTCCCGCAGCCGGGCGAGGGCCACGTTCCGGCCACCCGGGCAGCCGAGGTTCTCGTCCACGTCGATGGCGGTGACCTCGCCGGGCAGGGAGAGCCGGGCGGCGAACTCGGGCAGCCGGCAGCCGTTGCCGACGATCACGATGCGGGCGGGGGCGACGTCCTGCTTGGCCACCGACTCCAGCAGGGCGTCGACCTCGGCGGGCCGGTTGCCCATGGTCACCACGGCGACGGCGATCCTCGGCTCCACCACGTCCCTCATCCCATCCGGCCGGCGACGGCACCGCGCCCTGACCGCGCGCTGCCCATCGTTCACCAAGATGTTGCCCCAGGTCCGTGGGTTCGCCGGACCCCGATCGCCTTTGCATCCTTTTTGCGGCGCTTTGCCTGTGAAAGACGAACCCCGGCTCCCCGCATGACCCAGGAGCCCCGCGGCGTCTCCGAGCCTGGGCAAGGGCTCGGCCCAGCGGCCCCGACGTCACCCGGACACGAGAAAACCCCAGGCCGAAAAGTCCAACCCGGGGCTTCTATGGAGCCGCTTTCGGGATTCGAACCCGAGACCTACGCATTACGAGTGCGTTGCTCTGGCCATCTGAGCTAAAGCGGCGCGCTGCCTGCACCAATGGTGCGATCAGCAACATCGGTAAGTCTACACAGTTTCCAAGGGTGCTTCGTACCGGCCCCGGAGCGGGCGGCTCCGGGGCCGGCCGGGGGGTTACGAGCAGCGCTTTCCGACGGGTGGCGGGGTGCCGTGGAGGAGGAAGGTGTCGATCGCGGAGTCGATGCAGGCGCTGCCGCGGCCATAGGCGGTGTGGCCGTCGCCGACGTAGGTCAGGAGGCGGCCCGAGGCGAGCTGGCGGGCCAGGGAACGGGCCCAGCGGTAGGGGGTCGCCGGGTCGCGCGTGGTGCCGACCACCAGGATCGGCGGCGCACCCTTCGCCACGATGCGATGGGGTTCTCCGGTGGCCTTCACCGGCCAGTACGCGCAGTTCAGCGAGGCCCAGGCCAGCCCCTCGCCGAAGACCGGGGACGCCTTCTCGAAGGCGGGCACCGCCTTCTCCACCGCCGCGGGCCCGGCGAAGGCCGGCGGCAGGTCCAAACAGTTCACGGCGGCGTTGGCCATCATGAGGTTGCTGTAGTGGCCCTTCGCGTCGCGCTCGTAGTAGGTGTCGGCGAGTGCGAGCAGGCCTGCGCCGTCGTTCTCCTTCATCGCCGAGGTCAGCCCCTCGCGCAGCTGCCCCCACGTCGTCTGGTCGTACATCGCCTCGATCACGCCGGTGGTGGCCAGCGCCTCGCCGAGCTTGCGGCCGGACGCGTCGCCCGCCGGGATGGGGTGGGCGTCCAGCTTGCGGAAGAAGGCCCTGAGGGCGTCGCCGACCTGTGCGGGCGTGGCGCCCTTGCCGCCGAGCGGGCAGTCCGAGTGCCGTACGCAGTCCTTGGCGAAGGCCTGGAACGCCGTCTCGAAGCCCGCCGTCTGCTCCAGGTTCATCCTGAAGGCGTCGAGGGAGGGGTCCATCGCGCCGTCCAGGACCATGCGGCCCACCCGGTTCGGGAACAGGCCGGCGTACGTCGCCCCGAGGAACGTGCCGTACGACGCTCCGAGGTAGTTCAGCTTCGGGTCGCCGAGGGCCGCCCGCAGGATGTCCATGTCCCGCGCTGCCTCGACGGTGGAGACATGGCGCAGCAGGCGCGCGGAGCGGGCGTCGCAGCTCTCCGCGAACTTCCGGTCCGCCGTGACCACGGCGTTCCGTTCCCTCTGGTCGTCGGGGGTGAGGTCGGTCTGCGTGTACGTGTCCATCTGGGGGCCGTCGAGGCATTCGACGGGTTCGCTTCGGGCGACGCCGCGCGGGTCCATCGCGACGATGTCGTAGCGGGCGCGGATCTCGGCGGGGTAGCCGATGCCGGCGTACTGCTGCAGATAGTTGATCGCCGACCCGCCCGGGCCGCCCGGGTTGACCAGCAGCGAGCCGAGGGGCGTGGCCGTGCCGGTGGCCTTCTTCCGGGCGACGGCGAGCCGCAGGTCGCCCGCCCCCGGCCTGGCGTAGTCCAGCGGGGCCTTCATCGTCGCGCACTGGTAACCGGGGACGCCGCAGCTGCGCCACTGCAGCCGCTGCGTGTAGTACGGCGTCAGCGCCGACGGCGTCGAACTCGGCAGCGCGGCCAGTACCGCGTCCGCCGCGTTGCTCGCCGATGTGGTCGAGCTGCCGGAGGAACAGGCGGACAGGAGCAGGGCTGCGGCCATGAGGAGGGCGGCCGCGAGACGGGCCGGTGTCCGGGTGCCGGGGGATGGCCTGGTGTGCATCAGACGAGCGTAACGCTGAGCGATGCCTCGGACGCGTTGCGTACGCGAAGTGGCTTCGTACGAGGGACAGTGTCGGCGGCTTCGTACCAGGGACATCGTCGGTCGGCCTCCCAGTGACGGTCCCCCGGCAAGCGGTCCGCCCTGCGGCGCCGCTCCCTGCTGTCGTCCTCCGCTGCGGTCCTCACCCCGCCCGTAGCGCCATGGTCATGGCCTCCACCGCCAGCAGCGGGGCCACGTTGCGGTCCAGGGCCTCGCGGCAGTCGGCGATCGCCTCGATGCGGCGCAGGGTGGACTCCGGGCTGCTGCCCCGGGCCAGCCGCTCCAGCGCGTCCTCGGCGTCGGCGTTGGCGATCGCCACGCGGGAGCCGAGCTGGAGGGCGAGGACGTCGCGGTAGAAGGCGGTCAGGTCGCCGAGGGCGACGTCGAGGCTGTCGCGCTGCGTACGGGTTCTGCGGCGCTTCTGCATGTCCTCCAGGTCCTTCATCACCCCCGCCGTGCCGCGCGGCAGCCGGCCGCCCTGAACCGCGCCGAGCGCCGCCTTCAGCTCCTCGGACTCCCTGCCGTCCATCTCCTCGGCGAGCTGCTTGGCGTCCTCGGCGGCCGCGTCGACCAGTTCCTGGGCGGCTCTGAGGCACGCGCCGACCTCGTCCAGGCGCAGGGGCAGCTTCAGCACGGCCGCGCGGCGCTCACGGGCCGCCGGGTCGGTGGCCAGGCGCCGGGCGCGGTCCACGTGGCCCTGGGTGGCGCGGGCGGCGGCCTGCGCGACCTGCGGTTCGACGCCGTCGCGGCGTACGAGCGTGTCGGCGACCGCTCCGACGGACGGGGTGCGCAGGTTCAGGTGGCGGCAGCGGGAGCGGATGGTCGGCAGGACGTCCTCGATGGAGGGGGCGCACAGCAGCCAGACCGTGCGGGGGGCGGGCTCCTCAACGGCCTTGAGAACGGCGTTGGCCGACTTCTCGTTCAGCCGCTCGGCGTCCTCGACCAGGATGATCTGCCAGCGGCCGTTCGCCGGGGCGGTGAACGACTTGCGGACCGTGTCCCGCATGTCCTTCACCAGGATCTCGGAGCCGACCGCGGCGACCGTGTTGACGTCCGCGTGGGTGCCGAGCAGCGCGGTGTGGCAGCCGTCGCAGAACCCGCAGCCGGGGGCTCCGCCGAGGGCGCGGTCGGGGCTCACGCACTGCAGGGCCGCGGCGAAGGCCCGCGCCGCCTGGTTCCGGCCCGCTCAGGCACGCCACGTGAACAGCCCGGCGTGGGTCATCTTCGACG
>NZ_JBSGDB010000486.1:0-6381 GCF_053602155.1 Streptomyces sp. NPDC004561 | reverse complement strand
GTTCGGATCGGGCCGGCCGTGAGGAACGGCGCCGGCCTGATCCGAACGACACCCCCTAGAACCGCTGAGTCACTCCGTGCGCAGGCCGTCCGGACGCATCAGTCGCAGCAGGGGCGGCAGGCTGAGCACGGTGACCGTGAGGACCACCGCCGCGCCGGCGCCGCACATGGTCAGCATGCTCGGCCAGTCCACGCCCACCGTCGCGCCCACCATGTACAGCAGCACCGCGCCCAGCGTCAGCCCCACGGCCGAGGCGAGCAGCAGGCCGAGCGCGATGGGGATGGCCGTCTGCCACAGCACCGACATGCTCAGGGTGCGCCGCCGGGTGCCGAAGGCGATCAGCGCCGACAGCAGCTTCCTGCGCTCGCGCAACTGCTCCAGCTGGGAGACCAGCAGGCTCGCGCCGATCAGCACCAGGACGGCGATGGCCCCGACGTACAGACCCGTGCGGATGGAGGTGAACTGCTTGGACTTCTCGGTCGACGACCACATCATCGCGTTGGCCAGGGGGTCGATCCGTGCCGCCGTGTTGCGCACGTACTCCTGCACGTCCGGCGCCGACTCGTCGAGCGACAGATACACCGCACCGCTGAGCTGACCCTTCATCCTGGCGGGCACGGCGGCCGGCGTCATCAGCACGCCGCTCAGCCTGCCCAGGATCGGTCCGTCGATCGCGCTGGCCTGCTTGACCCCGCTCGGCACGGTCCACAGGACGTCCGGGCCCCGGTCCGTCCGGCCGCTCGCCTCCACGTGCAGGGCACGGCCCGGCCGGACGAGCTTGAGCGCGTCGGCGTCCCCGTCGCCGCCCGTGGCCATGAACACGTCCCCGTCGTGGCAGGACGTCAGCCGGGCCACGGCGCGCAGGGAGTCGCAGGTGCCGACGGTCAGGCCGGTCGTGGTGTGCGGGCCGTCGCCGCTCCAGCTCCGGTCGCCGAGATCGCTGCCGCCCAGCGCGGTGACCTTCCGTACCCCCTTGGTCGTGGCGAACTTCTCCGCGGCCGGGGCGAAGGCGACGCCCTGCGACAGGTTGACCTGCATCTGGACACGGCTGGGGTCCTGCCGGGTGACCTTGGTGTAGTCGCCCTGCACGCCCGCGAACAGCATCTGCATCGCGATGGCCCCGGCCACCGCGACCGCGATGCCGTTCACCATCCGGGCCGCCGAGCCGCTGCTCAACTGGAGCCTTCTCACGGCCAGTTGCCAGGCCACCCCGCCGTGCCCGAGCCGGGCCACGACGGACTCGACGACCCAGGGCAGCAGCACGGTCACGCCGACGAGCAGCAGCAGGACGCCGCCGATCACCAGGTACTCGTTGAAGTCGCCGTTGTCGCGGCCCTGTCCGATCATCGGCGCCAGGCACGCCAGCCCGCACAGCGGCAGCAGCAGCCGCCACCACAGCCGGCGGCGCCTGGGCCTGGCCGTACGGACCACACCCAGCGGCTCGATGACCACCCCGCGCAGGGCGAACAGGGTGACCAGCACGGCCGCCGCCGGAACGGCGACCGCGACCAGGGCCGCCAGCGCGGGCGAGGGGTTGAGGTAGCTGGGGAACACACTCACGCCCAGGATCTCGACCGAGCCCGCGAGCTGACGGCCGAGCAGGAAGAACACCGTGCCGAAGACCAGACCGACCAGCGACCCGGCGAGCGCCTCGCCCGCCGCGATCCGCCGGGTCATCCGGCTGTCGGAGCCCACCAGCCGCAGCGCGGCCAGCCTGCGGTCGCGCCGCTCGCCGCCGAACCGCACGGCCGTGGCGATGAACACGGCGACGGGCATCAGCAGCACGACGAAGACGACCACGACCAGCAGCAGCAGGACCGGGTCCAGCCCGTTCGACGAGGACGCCTCCTGCGGATGCCCGAACCGGGAGATACGGGCCGTGCGGGATCCGTCGATGCGCTGCGCCAGGTTCTTCGCGCCGGCGTAGTAGGCGAGTTCCCGCGAGCCGATCAGTCCGGACTCGCCGATCGTGCCGGTGATCCGGTACGGCAGCCGTTCGCGCAGCAGCTTCCCCGCGCCGGAGCCGAGGAGTTCCCTCAGCGCGGGGGAGACCACCATGTCGCCCGGCGCCGGGTACGCGGACAGGCCCGGGGCGACCGGTGCGCGCGGCCCCTCGGGCTCCACCATCCGGCCGCGGACCTCCGCGCCGCGGTACTCCGTGTCGGAGTCCGAGATCAGCAGGGTGTTCGCGGCCTTCGGCCGGTTCGGGCCGTAGGTGTAGTCGAGGCGGGCCGCGTCGCGGTCGTGCCGTACCGCCAGCGCGTTCGGGACGGCGGCCGTCAGCAGCAGCAGCGCCACGCCCAGCCCGACGCCGACCGCCGTCAGCACCACCCGGATCCAGCCCTCGCGCCCGCCGGTGAAGGCGAACCGGACCCCCATCCCCAGGTCCCTGTTCCACTGGCGCGCATTCATATGGCGCGCTCCATGTCCCGGGACTTGCCGTCGCGTACGACGATCTCGCGGTCGGAGTAGGCGGCCACCCGCGCCTCGTGGGTGACCAGCACGACGGCCGCGTTGGTGGAGCGGGCCGCGTCGGTCAGCAGCTCCATCACGCGCTCGCCGTTGAGGGAGTCGAGCGCGCCGGTCGGCTCGTCGGCGAAGAGCACCCGGGGCGCGGTGACCAGTGCCCGAGCCACCGCGACGCGCTGCCCCTGGCCGCCGGAGACCTCGCCGGGCCGCTTGCCCCTGAGGTCGTCCACCTCCAGGCGCTCCATCCAGGTGAGCGCGGCCCGCTCGGCCTCCTTGCGGGAGATGCCGTTCAGCCGCAGCGGCAGGGCCACGTTCTCCACGCAGGTCAGCTCCGGCACGAGCCGGCCGAACTGGAAGACGAACCCGAACTCGCTGCGGCGCAGCGCGCTGCGCGCGGCGTCGCTCAGGCCGGCCAGTTCCCGGCCGTCGTAGGTGATGGAGCCGGAGTCGGGCGGCACGATGCCGGCGAGGCAGTGCAGCAGCGTCGACTTGCCGGAGCCCGAGGGGCCCATGACGGCGACGACCTCGCCGGGGTGGATGGAGAACTCGGCGCCGTCGAGCGCGACCGTGGGGCCGTACGCCTTGCGCAGGTTCTCGGCGGCGAGCAGGGAGCCGGCGGGGGCGGTCACCGGGTCACCTCCGTACGGAGCCGGTCGAGGCGTGCCGCGGCCAGCTCCAGCCAGCGCAGGTCGGCCTCCAGATGGAACAGGGCGTGGTCGCAGATCAGCTGGTCCGCGAGATCGCCCCGGCGCTTGCGGTCGGTCAGGATCCGCATGCTGCGCAGGTGCTCGGCGCGCTGGGCGTCGAGGATGACGGAGGCGTCGCGGTGGGTGAGGAGGGCGAGGACGACCTTGGTGTAGAGGGTCGACTGGAGGTACTCCTCCGGCTTCTCCGGGGTCCCGAGCCAGCGCTCGACGTCGGTGACGCCGGCGTCGGTGATGGCGTACCGCTTGCGCTCGGGGCCGCCGCCGGCCTCGATCCCGTCGACCTCCACGAGACCGTGCTTCAGCAGCCGGGACATCGTGGAGTACACCTGGCCGTAGTGCAGCGGCCGGTCGTGACCGAACTTCTCGTCGAAGGCCCGCTTCAGGTCGTAGCCGTGGCGCGGGCCGGACTCCAGGAGCCCTAGGAGGGTGTGACCGATGGACATGCTCCGCACTCTACACACGGTGTATACGCCGGATGTATACGTGGAGTGCGTAGATCATGGCGGGGGGTAGGGCGGTGCAGGTGGGGGCCGATTGTCACGGTTCTGGAACAGGTGGGGCCCGGCCGAGGCTTGTCGCCGGTGTCACCGCGCATTCCGCTTCTCGTCCGGTTCGGGCTTTCCGGGCCGCTGGAATGCCTCTCGTCATTACGCCTTTGTGAGATCACTTTTCTCCGTCAGGCAACCCGAGACCGGCCAGATTCGTCGGTTCCCTGTGGGGCGGGTGCTGATTCTCACGTCCGTAAAAGAGCGGATCGGACGTCCTTTGTCATATAGACGGGTGTTAGCTTTCGGAGCTGACCACTGAGACGGAAGCGGAGCGAAGGACCCATGGGACGAGCGGAAGAGAGACGAGCGCGACAGCGCAGCGGCCACCGCGCCGCGGCGCCCCAGCGTCGCCGCTCGAAGCCCGCAGCCGGCGCCGGGCCCGACGGCAGACCTCGCAAGGGCTTCATACGCAGGCTGTTCACGTGGAAGAAGATCCTCGGCACGCTGTTCACCGTGTGCCTGCTCGGCGTCGGCGGCTTCGTCGTGCTGTACATGATGGTCGACGTCCCGGAGGGCAACGCCCTCGCCAAGCAGGAGAGCAACGTCTACAAGTACAGCGACGGCACGCTCCTCGCCCGCGTCGGCAAGACCAACCGCGAGAGCGTGGACCTGGCCAAGGTGCCCAAGGACGTGCAGCACACCTTCGTCGCCGCGGAGAACAAGACCTTCTACACGGACTCCGGCATCGACTTCCGGGGCCTGGCCCGCGGTGTGTACAACACCGCGATGGGCCGCGGCGCCCAGGGCGGCTCCACGATCACCCAGCAGTACGTCAAGAACTACTACCTGAACCAGGACCAGACCGTCACCCGCAAACTCAAGGAGATGGTCATCTCCTTGAAGGTCGACCAGAAGAAGACCAAGGACGAGATCCTCGCGGGCTACATCAACACCAGCTACTACGGCCGCGGCGCCTACGGCATCCAGGCCGCCGCCCAGGCCTACTACCGCACCGACGCCCAGAACCTGACGGTCGAGCAGGGCGCGTACCTGGCCGCGCTGCTCCAGGCGCCGAGCCAGTACGACTGGGCGGTGGCGAGCCCCACCGGCAAGCAACTGGTCCAGGCCCGCTGGAACTACGTCCTGGACAACATGGTCAAGCAGCACTGGCTCGACGCCGGCAAGCGGCAGGCCATGAAGTTCCCCGTGCCGAAGGAACCCAAGGGCGCGCCCGGTGAGGAGGGCCAGAAGGGCTATCTGGTCGAACTCGCCAACCAGCAGCTCGAGGACCAGCTGATGGCGCAGGAGGGCATCAGCCGCCAGGACGCGGTGCAGCAGGTGGTCAACCGCGGCTGGACCATCACCCTCAACATCGACAAGAAGAAGCAGTCCGCGCTCGAGAAGGCGATCAAGGGCCGGCTGACCGGCAAGCTCGACCCGAAGACGCGCAAGGTCGACGCCAACGTCCAGGCCGGCGCGGTCTCGGTGGACCCCAGGACCGGCAAGGTCGTCGCGCTGTACGGCGGCACGGACTACTACAAGCACTGGACCAACAACGCCACCCGCCGGGACTACCAGCCCGCCTCCACGTTCAAGCCGGTCATATTCGCCGCCGCGCTGGAGCAGAACGCCACCACGCAGAGCGGCAAGTCGATCAACGCCGACACGGTGTACGACGGCACCAGCGGCCGCCAGGTCGTCGACCACGGCGCCAAGGTCGGGTTCGGCCCGCCGAACGAGGACCACCACGACTACGGGCCCATCACGGTCCAGACCGCCATGGACGCCTCCGTCAACTCCGTCTTCGCGCAGATGGGCGTGGACGTGGGCATGGACAAGGTGATGAGCACGGCCAAGCAACTCGGCATGGACACCGAGGGCATGCAGGCGGTGCCCGCGCAGACGCTCGGCTCCATGGGCGCGAGCCCGCTGGAGATGGCGGGGATCTACGCCACGTTCGACAACCACGGCTACAAGGTCACGCCGTCGATCCTCAAGGGGGCCGAGCAGCGGGACCGCACGGTCGAGATGCCCAACCCGGTCGGCGGGTCCGTGATCAGCCGTACGGCCGCAGACAGTGTGACCTCGGTGCTGACCGGAGTGGTCGACGACGGTACGGCGAAGGACACCGTGGCCGCCAACTCGCTGCGCGACGGCCAGCAGGTGGCGGGCAAGACGGGTACGTCCGACTGCAACCGCTCGGCCTGGTTCACCGGTTACACGCCGGACCTGGTCACCTCGGTCGGCCTGTTCGGCGAGGCGAGCAAGCCGGGCGGCACGGGCTGCGACGGCAGGCCGGTCAGGAAGTGGGACCACGTGTCCCTGACCGGCGCGATGGGCGGCGGCCGTGTCAACGGCGGCGGCCCCCCGGCGGACATCTGGGCCGCGTACACCTTCGGCGTGACCGACAGGGCGCAGTTCGACCTGAACACCACGCAGGGCGCGGCCATCGAGCCGACCCCCACCCCGACGTTCAGCCAGAGCCCGACCCAGACGCCGTCGCAGACGCCGACCAGCAAGGCGCCGACGTCCCGGCCGCCGTCGCAGACGCCCACGCGGACCCCCACCCAGACCCCGACGCAGACACCCACGCAGACCCCGACCCAGACGCCCACCACGACGGCGCCGACGGGGGAGATCACCCCGCAGGACCCGCTCGACCCCGGCGGGCAGTAGGGGACACACGCGAAGGTACGGGCCTGCTGCCCGGTGACGGT
>NZ_JBSGDB010000485.1:0-6384 GCF_053602155.1 Streptomyces sp. NPDC004561 | reverse complement strand
GACGGAAGGCTGTTCGCGGGGCGGTACCGGCTGCTGCGGGAGGCCGGGCCGGGGCGGGGCGGGTGGCTCGCCGAGGACACCCGGGACGGCGACGCGCCGGTCGTGGTGCGCAGGTATCCGGGGCGGTCCCGCACCGGCTTCACGGACCTCTGCCGGCGCCTCGGCGAGGTCCGCCACCCCGGGATCGCGCGGGTCCGCGACCACGGCTTCGACGACGGAACCCCCTACCTGGTCCGCGAGTTCGTCCCCGGGCGGACGCTGCGCGGGCGTCTCGACGGCGCCCCGGGCGAGCTGTCCGCCGACGAGGTCGCCGCGCTGCTCCCGCCGCTCGCCGAGGCGGTCGTCGCGCTGCACGCGCAGGAGGGGCCGCGCGGTGAGCTGAGCGCGGAGTCCGTCGTCCTCACCCCGGACGGACCGGTCCTGACCTGCCTGGACTCCGCGCCGACGGCCGACGGGAGCCGTACGCCGTCCCTGCCGGCGCTCGGGGAGATCGTCAGCGCCCTGTACCACCACTGCTCCGGCGCGCTCCCGGCGGAAGTGGACCGCGCCGCCACCGAGCTGCGGTCCGACGACCCCGGAACCCGGCTGCGCGGCGCCGACCGGCTCCGCCGCCTGCTCCCCCGCCGGGAGGAGTCCACCGGCCGCCCCGAGATCCACTTCACGGCCGGCGAGCTCACCGGCCGGCCCGAGGCCCGCATCACCCTGGAGGCCACGGTGCACGAGATCCTCGCGCGCGGCTCCCTCGGCCCCCGCCAGTACCGGGTGGACGTCCGCCCGGACGGCTACCTCGTGCGCACCGAGCCCGGCGCCTATCTCCTGCCCGTCCTGGTCGCCGTCCTGCGCGAACTCCCGCACTCCCTGTCCCGGCTGGCCGATCCGCCACGGCTCCGGGTGACGTTCGGGCAGCCGCCGGCCCGGCCGCCGGGGACGGCCGCGGACGTCATGGTCGTCGTCCCGCCCGCGTTGTACGACGCCTTCGCCGCCAGCTCGGCCGCGCGGGGCTCCCGCCGCTTCCGGCCGCTCTTCGGCGACGACGCCCCGGACAGCCCGCCCGCCGCCTGGTACTGCGCCCTCCCGCAGGCGTCCCAGGAGCCCGAACGCGACCTGGTCCAGGGCCCCTTCATCACCCACGACCTGCGCGAGCTGGGCATCCCCACCCCGGGTCGCACGGCCGTCGTCCACACCCGGCCCGACGGCCCCCTCACCCTGCTCGACCCGATCCAGCCGTACGGCACGCGTCCGCCGCGTCCCGAGACGTACTACTCGGTCGACCTGACCCCGCGGCAGGCCCGCCGGACGGTGTCCCTGCCCAGCTCCGGCAAGGGCGCGTTCGCCGCCACGGTGGAGCTGTCCTGGCACGTCGACGATCCGGTCGCCTTCGTCCGCGGGCAGCACATCGGCCTCCCCGGGCTCCTGCTGACGCATCTGCGCGCGGCGGCGGCGGTCATCACCGGCGGCCATCCGCTGCGCCGCGCGGGCGCGGCCGAGCGGGCGGTCAACGCGGGGGTGGACGGCTGGCCGGTGCCGGGGCTGGCGGTGTCGTACACCGTACGACTCGTGCCGGAAGGGGCGCCCGCGCCGGTCCCGGAGCCGTCGGCGCCGGCCCGCCGCCGGCCGGCGGCCCTGCTGGCCGGGGCCGAGGCCGTGCTGATCGGCTTCGACGGTCCCCTCGCCCGGCTGTTCTCGGCGCAGACGGCACGCGCGGCCGCTCTCGACCTGCTGTCCGTCGTGGCCGAGCACCGCGATCCCGCGGACGCGATCACGGGCAGGCCGCTGGGCGCCGCGGACGCCGTCCGGGAGGCGTTCACGCATCCGCTGGACCTGCTGCGCGCCTTCGCCCACGACCGGCTCGGCCCGCTGCTGCGGGCACGCCTCGACGAGCTGGAACTCGACGCCGTCCCCGACGCGCCGACCACGCACCGCTCCGTCGCGCTCGTCCGCGCCCTGCACCGGTCCGGCCGTCGTGTCAGCGTGGTGACGGACGTGAGCGGCCCGGCGGTCCAGCGCTGTCTGGAGCCCTACCACCTGCCCCTCGCGGGCATCCACGGCCGGCGCGGCGACCTCGGCCTGCTGACCCCTGACCCCGACTGCCTGCGGCGCGCCCTGAGCACGCTCGGCGCACCGGCGCACACCGGCGTCCTGATCAGCTCCTCGGTCGCCGAACTCACCGCCGCCCAGCAGCTCGGCCTGCGCTTCGTCGGCTACGCCCCCACCGACGCCGGGCGCCGGCGGCTGCGCGAGGGCGGCTGCGAGGCCACCGTCTCCTCCCTCGAACCACTGCTGGAGGTCGCCCGCTCCCTGTGACCAGGCGACACTCCGGGACGGCCCGGAAATACCCCCGTTCAGCGGCACCCCGCCCGGCCCCCCACAAAAGGCGCCCGCCCCGGCGCCCCGCGCAGGATGCAGGGAGAACGAAGGAAGGCCCGCCAACCGGTCGGCCGCCCAAGGCCTGCGCACCCGGGAGGATCTGCCGTGACCGTCAGCCTGGAGAACCTGCGCCGCTGCCACTTCGCCGTCGACCTGGGCGCGGCCCGTACCCGGGTGTACGTGAAGGGCACCGGTCTCGTCGTCGACGAGCCCTCGGTGGCGGCCGTGAACACCCGTAACGGCGCGCTCATCGCGGTCGGCGAGTTCGCGGAGCGGATGACCGGGCGGACACCGGACTACATCAGGGTCGTACGGCCCATCTCCGGCGGCACGGTGGTCGACATCGAGATGGCGCAGCGCATGCTGCGGCAGCTCCTCGGCGACAGGATGCGCCGGACGCTGCGCCGCAAGCCACGGCTGCGCGCGGCCGCGTGCACCCCGCACGACGCCGATCCGCTGGCCCAGCGGGCGACGATCGAGACGCTGGTCGGGCTCGGGGCGCGCCGGGTGGAGCTGGTGGACACGCTGATCGCGGCGGCGGTGGGGTGCGGACTGCCGGTGGAGCGGCCCGAGGCCACCATGATCATGGTGTGCGGGGCGGCGGCCACGCAGGTCGCGGTGCTCTCGCTGGGGTCGATCGTCACCGCCGAGCGGATCCCGGTGGGCGGGGAGGCCGTGGACAACGCGATCGTGCAGCATCTGCGGCACGAGCACGAGCTGATGCTGCCGAGCCACTCCGTACGGCCGCTGCAGCTGGCCCTGTCCGGCAACGGGCTCACCTCGCACGGGCCGGCCCAGACGGAGATCCACGGCCGGGACGTCGCCACCGGTCTCGCCCGCAGCGTACGGATCGACACCGCCGCCGTGCGGGACGCGATCCAGACCCCGCTGACGGCGGTCCTGGACGGCATCGGCAAGGTGCTGCGCGTCTGCCCGCCGGACCTGGTGGCCGACCTCGCCGACCGCGGGATCATCATGGTCGGCGGCTCCGCGCTGCTGCCCGGCTTCGACCAGATGGTGCGGCACGCCACCGGGATGCCCGTGTACATCGCCGAGCGGCCCGACATCTGCGCGGCCCAGGGCCTCGGCATGATGCTGGAGGGCCGGATCGAGCCGCTGGTCCTGAACCCGCTGGCCGCCTGAACCACGCCGGGCTCACGGGGCGCACGGCCTCACGTCGCGAGGTGGCACCGGATCGTGGTGCCGTCCGGACCGGTGTGCGTGCGCACCAGGTCGGCCACGAGGTTGACCAGCAGCAGGCCCCGGCCGCCGCGCTGGTCGCGGGCGGCGGGGCGGCGGCCCGCCAGCGGGTCGGTCAGCCGGCCCCGGTCCCGGACCTCGCACAGCACCTCGCCGTCCTCGGGCCACACCGTGAACGTGCCCGTGCCGCCGCCGTGGATCACGCTGTTGGTGGTCAGCTCGGCGGTGATCAGCGCCAGGTTCTCCAGTCCGGCGCCGGCCAGGCCCAGCCCCGCGCCGTGCTCGGTGGCCAGGTGCCGGACGGCGGAGAGGGAGTGCTCGTCGAAGGCGAGGGCCAGCACCTCGGGACCGGTGCCGGGGGCGGGCGGCAGCGGCTCGTTGTAGCGGGCGACGACGCCCTCGGGGTCGTAGGCCGCGCTGGGGCGTACGGCGGCGGCGCCGCCCGTGACGACGACGGGGTGGGTGGCCTGGGCGTCGGCGAGCGCCCGCTCGTCCAGCCGGGCGGTGTCGTACGGGCACAGGACGGTGACCTCGCGGCCCCGGAACGCGGCGTTGATGAGCGCCTCGTGCTGGACGCAGGCCGGGTACTCGGCCGGGCCGCGGCCGGCCCAGACCGGCTCGCCGATGATCCGCACCCGGCGGCCGGGCGGCTGGGCGTCGGCGAAGGCGCGCAGGACGCCGGGGATGATCCGGCCGGGGTTGCGGCCGGCCTCCCGCATGTCGAGGAACCGCACTCCGTCGCCGTCGCCGCCCAACTCGCCCCGTATCAGCCGCAGGTTCTCACCGGGGACGGCGACCGCGACCGGCTCACCGGCCGCCAGGGCGGCCCGGACGAAGGGGACGGTGCCGGCCAGGTACTGCTGCGTGTCGCCGTAGAAGAGCGCGGGGTGGACGAAGGGCTCGGCGGGTGCGGCCGTCGTGGTCATGACGTCGGCACCTCGATTCCCGGCAGTCCGGGCCACAGCAGCCGCAGGGTGCGCGTCAGGGTGGGCGGCGGGCGGTGCAGCACCAGCCGCCGCTCGCCGAAGCGCCGGCCGGCGTCCGCGAGCGCTCCGGCGCCCGCGACATCGACGAAGGTCAGCTCGGAGAGTTCCAGGTAGTACACGTTCCCGCCGTCCCGTACGGCCCGCTCCAGCGCGCGCTCCCAGACGCCGCGCGTGGGCAGGCTCACCTCGCCCGCCGCCCGGAATCCGGTCCGCCAGGTCAGCGGGTACACCTCGAGTCTCGCCACCGTGCCCGTCGGCACGGCGCCCGTTCTTGTGGGACGCGCCGTTCCGGCCCCGTCCGCTCCCTCTCCCAGTCGCACGGGAACACGGGTGCCCCGTATGCGCCAAGACTTGCCCCTACGGGGTGTAGGTCCGGGCGCCCAGGGCAGGCGACCCGCGTGAGACCCCACGGATCGAACAGGGGGGCATACATGACCTCAGCGGGAGGCACAGCGCACGACGGGCGGCTGGACGCCCTGATCGTCGACGGCCGCACGGAGGGTGACCTGGCCCTTCTCACGGCGCACGGTGAGCTGGTCCGCGGCTGCACGGAGACCCTGGCCGGGACCCTGGCGGCCCTGCCGGCCCAGGTCGCGGGGATCGAGCTGGACGTGGCCGAGGTGTCCTTCATGGACACGACCGGTCTGACGTTCCTGGACCTGCTGACCGAGTACGGCCGCCGTTACGGCGTACGGGTCGGGACCACCGGTTGGCGGGGCCAGCCGCGCCGGGTCCTGGAACTGGTGGGCCTCGACACCACCGACCCGCTGCGCAGCGCGCTGCCCGCCGGCTCCCGCGCCCGGACCGTCTCCGCGGTGGCCCGGGAACGCACCGAGCAGCTGGACGTGCTGCGCCTGGAGATAGAGCAGTTGCGGCACGCGCTCGACTCGCGTCCCGTGATCGACCAGGCCCGGGGGGTCCTGATGGCCGCCCACGGCTGCAGCGCGGACCGGGCCTGGGAGGTGCTGCGGGAGGCGTCGCAGCGGTCCAACACCAAGCTGCGCCAGGTCGCCGCGGCGGTCACGGCGAGCGCGGAGCCCGACGGGCCGCCCCCGCCCGAGCCGTTGCGGACGGCGCTGCGCGCGGCCGTGGCCCGGCACGCCCACTGACCGCCCGGCCGGTGACGTCAGTACGGCAGGATGCGCCCGGAGGGCGTCCTGCGGTCGATCTCCTGCCCGCGCGGCGCGGCGGGCCGCCGGCTGACACGCACTCGGATCCGACGGTCCATGACGCCTCCTTCTGCCGATGCCGGCCGGCGGTGCACACCGGTAGGAGGTGGGTGCCCAGCGAACGGCACGTTCAAGCCCCGCGGGTCCCAAGTCGTCGCGCTTTCTCGGTGGTTGACGATGCGGTCGGCGCGATGCTCGGCGGACTCCGGCAACGGCGCCACCACCGGGCCGGATACCGCCCGAGCACGGGGTCGAGCCGGGCCGCCCGGCGGCCGTTCAGCTCGCGGGAGTGCACTCCGCCGTCCCACCGCCGGACCGTCACGGTGAGGCGGTCGCCGCGCCGGGTGCGCTCGGCCCGGGCGATCTCCGCCCGCTCGAAGTCGGCGGCGGCGCCCGAGACTTCGAGGACGACTCCGGCGGCGTTCACCACGACGGGGGCCTCGCCGTCGGCGAGTACGGCCTCCGGGCTGCCGTACGGGACCTGCGGGGCGGGCGGCGGGGGCGCGGTGATCGTCGGCGTGCACGACGGCCGCGGCGGCGCCGGCCCGGGCGCCCCGCCCGTCCGCCGGTCCAGCGGCTCACCGGGCGCCGGCCGGCCTGCGGGGTCCTTCAGGGCGGGGTTGGCTCACCCCTGGCGCGGAGCGGCGCAGCGGCGGAGTTCG
>NZ_JBSGDB010000484.1:0-6387 GCF_053602155.1 Streptomyces sp. NPDC004561 | reverse complement strand
AGATCGCCGCGGGCTACGCCCTGGGCCGGCTCGGCACCCCGGAGGACATCGCCGCCGCCGTCGCCTATCTGGCCTCGGACGACGCCGGGCCCGGCTGGGGCAGACGGGCGGCGGCGATGCGGGACGGGTCGGACCACGCGTCGCGGGGTCCCGGCGCGCCGGACGGCTGCGCCGCGGCCGCCGCGGCGCGGGCGCGGACCACCGCCAGGGCGGCGGCCAGCTCCTCGGGGGTCGGGTTGCCTCGTACGACCTTGATCGTCATATCGGCTCCTGTCGGTCGGGCCGGGCCTAGAGGGGGATGTTGCCGTGCTTCTTCGGAGGCAGGGATTCCCGCTTGGTGCGTAGCTGACGCAGCCCGCGGACGATGTGGGCACGGGTGTCGGACGGCATGATCACCGCGTCGATGTAGCCGCGCTCGGCCGCGACGTAGGGGTTGAGGAGGGCGTCCTCGTACTCCTGGATCAGCCGGGCCCGGGTGGCCTCGACGTCCTCCGCCTCGGCGATGGTCCGCCGGTGCAGGATGTTGACCGCGCCCTGGGCGCCCATGACGGCGATCTGGGCGGTGGGCCAGGCGAGGTTGAGGTCGGCGCCCAGGTGCTTGGAGCCCATGACGTCGTAGGCGCCGCCGAAGGCCTTGCGGGTGATCACGGTGATCAGCGGGACGGTGGCCTCGGCGTAGGCGAAGATCAGCTTGGCGCCGCGCCGGATGATGCCCTCGTGCTCCTGGCCGACGCCGGGCAGGAACCCGGGCACGTCGACGAACGTGAGCACCGGGATGTTGAAGGCGTCGCAGGTCCGCACGAACCGGGCGGCCTTCTCGGACGCGTCGATGTCGAGGCAGCCGGCGAACTGCATCGGCTGGTTGGCGACGACGCCGACCGGGTGGCCCTCGACCCGCCCGAACCCGGTGAGGATGTTCGGCGCGAACAGGGCCTGCGTCTCGAAGAACTCGCCGTCGTCCACGACGTGTTCGATCACCGTGTGCATGTCGTACGGCTGGTTCGCGCTGTCCGGCACGGCGGTGTCGAGCTCGCGGTCCTCGTCGGTGACGGTGAGGTCCGCCTCCTCCGGGAAGACCGGGGGCTCGGCGAGGTTGTTGGACGGCAGGTACGACAGCAGCTGCTTGACGTACTCGATGGCGTCCTTCTCGTCCCCGGACATGTGGTGGGCCACACCGGAGGCGGTGTTGTGGGTGCGGGCGCCGCCCAGCTCCTCGAAGCCGACGTCCTCGCCGGTGACGGTCTTGATGACGTCCGGCCCGGTGATGAACATGTGCGAGGTCTGGTCGACCATGACCGTGAAGTCGGTGATGGCCGGGGAGTACACCGCGCCACCGGCACACGGCCCGACGACCAGGCTGATCTGCGGGATCACACCGGAGGCGTGGGTGTTGCGGCGGAAGATCTCGCCGTAGGCGCCGAGGGAGGCGACACCCTCCTGGATCCGCGCGCCGCCGGAGTCGTTGATGCCGATGACCGGGCAGCCGGTCTTCAGCGCGAAGTCCATCACCTTGACGATCTTCTGGCCGTAGACCTCGCCCAGGGCGCCGCCGAAGACGGTGAAGTCCTGCGAGAACACGGCGACGGGGCGTCCGTCGACCGTGCCGTACCCGGTGACGACACCGTCGCCGTACGGGCGGTTCTTCTCCAGCCCGAAGTTGGTGGAGCGGTGCCGGGCGAACTCGTCGAGTTCGACGAACGACCCCTCGTCCAGCAGCAGCTCGATGCGCTCACGGGCCGTCAGTTTGCCCTTGGCGTGCTGCTTCTCGACGGCGCGCTCCGAACCGGCGTGCGTCGCCTCGTGAATGCGCCGCTGGAGATCCGCGAGCTTGCCCGCGGTGGTGTGAATGTCGATCTCTTGGATCTCTTGACGCTCTTCCGGCTCGGACATCGGGATGCGGCTCCCTGCCTGCTCAAAAGGGGGGACGGTTACTCATCCGTAGCGTAGTGGCGGCCCTACCGATCAGCACTGCGTCGTTTACCACACCTAGGGTGGCTTGCATGACGCCCCGAGATGCAGCAGACGACGACCGCAGCCGCTGGTCCGACCTCGACCGCCCGCCCCTGAACGCAGCCGCGCTGCGCCGCGCGCTGGTGCGCGAGGGCTCGCTGTGGTCCGGCCTGGAGCTGGTGCGGAGCACCGGCTCCACCAACAACGACCTGGTGGAGCGTGCCGCGGCCGGCGAGGCGGCCGAGGGCGCGGTGCTGGTGGCGGAGGAGCAGACGGCGGGGCGGGGCCGCCTGGACCGCCGGTGGACGGCGCCGCCGCGGTCCGGCCTCTTCTTCTCCGTGCTGCTGAAGCCCGCCGAGGTGCCGGTGGCGCGCTGGGGATGGCTGCCGCTGCTCACCGGGGTCGCGGTGGCGACGGGGCTGTCCCGGGCGGCGGGCGTGGACACGGCACTCAAGTGGCCGAACGACCTGCTGGTGACCGTGGGCGGTGAGGAGCGCAAGGCCGGGGGCATCCTGGCCGAGCGGGCCGGCACGGACGGCGTGGTCATCGGCGTCGGCATCAACGTCACGCTGCGGGCCGAGGAACTGCCGGTGCCGCAGGCGGGGTCCCTGGCGCTGGCCGGGGCGGTCGGCACGGACCGGGATCCGCTGCTGCGGGCGGTGCTGCGGTCGCTGGAGGACTGGTACGGGCGGTGGCGGGCCGCCGGGGGCGACCCCATGGCGAGCGGGCTCCAGCAGACGTACGCGGCGGGGTGCGCGACGCTCGGGCGGACGGTGCGGGCCGAGCTGCCGGGGGACCGGGCGCTGGTCGGGGAGGCCGTGGCCGTGGACGGCGACGGCCGCCTGGTCATCGCCACGGAGGAGGGCGTCCAGGAGCCGGTGGGCGCGGGCGACATCGTCCATCTGCGTCCGGCGTGACGGTGCGGGGCGTGCCCCAGGGGGGCGCGGGGAACCGCGCGATCGGCCACGGCCGGCCCGCAGGTGCGTACGGCGGCCGGTGACCGCAAGCTGATGGCGGGGGTCTGGGGACCACGGGTCCCCAGGGGGCGTCGGCTGCGGTTTCCGGTGCCCGACGCACCGGTGCCGGGCAGGTGGACCCCCGCCGAACCCGACGGAGTGAGCTGGCGCACACCTGCCGTAGAGTTGAGGCCGGTCGATACCTGACCGTGGCAGATCGGAAGGGCAGCAGGCGTGACCGTCGACGACACGGGCCCCGGCGAGGACGGCCGGACGGACCCCAACGCCGCCGACCCCGGCGAGGACCCGCTCGCGCTGCGTCTGGAACAGCTCATCCTGGGCGCCGAGCGCCGCTACACGCCTTTCCAGGCCGCCCGCAGCGCCGGTGTCTCCATGGAGCTGGCGTCCCGCTTCTGGCGGGCGATGGGCTTCGCGGACATAGGCCAGGCCAAGGCCCTCACCGAGGCCGACGTGCTCGCCCTGCGCCGCCTCGCCGGTCTGGTCGAGGCGGGCCTGCTCAGCGAGGCCATGGCGGTGCAGGTGGCCCGCTCCACCGGCCAGACCACCGCCCGGCTGGCCGAGTGGCAGATCGACTCCTTCCTGGAGGGCCTGACCGAGCCCCCCGAGCCCGGCATGACCCGCACCGAGGTGACGTACCCCCTGGTCGAGCTGCTGCTGCCCGAGCTGGAGGAGTTCCTGGTCTACGTCTGGCGCCGGCAGCTGGCCGCCGCCACCGGGCGGGTCGTCCAGGCGGCCGACGACGAGGAGATGGTCGACCGGCGGCTGGCCGTCGGCTTCGCCGACCTGGTCGGGTTCACCCGGCTGACCCGCCGGATGGAGGAGGAGGAGCTCGGCGAACTCGTCGAGGCCTTCGAGACCACCGCCGCCGACCTGGTGGCCGCGCGCGGCGGCCGGCTCATCAAGACCCTCGGCGACGAGGTCCTGTACGCGGCGGACGACGCGGGCACGGCGTCGGACATCGCGCTGCGCCTGGTCGAGACGCTGTCGAACGACGAGACGATGCCCGAGCTGCGGGTCGGCATGGCGTTCGGCACGGTGACCACCCGGATGGGCGATGTGTTCGGCACGACGGTGAACCTGGCCTCCCGGCTGACCTCCATAGCCCCGCGGGACGCCGTGCTGGTGGACAGCGCGTTCGCCGAGGAGCTGATCCGCAGCGGCGAGGCGCCCGCCTCGGAGGCGGAGGCGGCCGAGGCCGCGGCCGCCGCCGAGAAGGAGGGCGAGGAGCCGCCGACGTACCGTTTCGCGCTCCAGCCGATGTGGCAGCGCCCGGTGCGCGGTCTCGGCGTGGTCGAGCCGTGGCTGCTCGCCCGCCGGGACGGGCAGCCGTAGCCGCCCGGGGCCCTTGCTTACCGGCGTCCTGGTCCCTGGGGCGCGCCCAGCGGTTCCACGCACAGGCTGATCAGCGGCAGGCACAGCCCGCCCGGCGGGGGCGGTTCCGTGCTGTGGCCCGGGGCCGGGGCCGGGGCGGGCTCGGCGGTCGTCGGTTCCGGGCGCGGGGCCGCCGTGGTGGCCGGGGGCCGGTGCGTGCCGGCCGGCGCGGTCGGGGCTCCGGTGGGCACGGTGGTCGGGACGGCGGTGTCCCCGGGCGGTGTCACGGACCGGACCCGGGCGTCCGGGACCGACGAGCCGGCGGCCGTCGGTTCGGGGCCGCGTCCCCCCATGACGGAGGTCGCCGTGGGCAGCGCGGTGGGTCCGGCGGCGGCGACGGTGGTGGCGGTGGCGGCGGTGTTCGCTGAGTGGTCCGTGGCCGCGCTGCCGGGGCCGAGCCGGGGTTCCGCCTCCGCCGTGCCCGGGGCGCCGACCCCGGACTCCGGGGAGATGCGGACCAGGCTGAGGACGCCGGCCGCCAGGGCGAGGCCGCCCGCGGCCAGCAGCACCTTGCGGGGGCGGGGCTTGCGGTGACGCCCTCGCCGGATGCCGGACGAACCCTCGCGCGACTCTGCAGGTATCGGTCTCATGGGTTTCCTCCCCGCCGCGCGCCCCGGGGCGCGCGTGGCGGAGCGCACGCTATGCGCTCCTGTGGGCGGTGTGGGGTGAGACGGCGGGATATCACTCGAACGGGTGTAGCCCCTCGGGCTTTCCCGCAGTCGGGTACGGCTGCGATGATCGGGCCGACAGCGAGTTAACCCTCGTTAACACGGGAAGTGGAGGACGCCATGAGCGAGGAGCGGTTCGGGGAGTTCGTGCTGGTGCGGCGGCACGGGCTTGTCGCGGAGCTGGTGCTGGACCGGCCCAAGGCGATGAACGCCGTCTCCACGGAGATGGCCCGCTCCCTCGCGGGCGCGTGCACGGCGCTGGCCGCGGACCGGGACGCGCGCGTGGTCGTCCTGACCTCGTCGCACGAACGGGCCTTCTGCGTCGGCGCCGACCTGAAGGAGCGGAACTCCTTCAGCGACGCGGACCTGGTGCGGCAGCGGCCGGTGGCGCGCTCGGCGTACACCGGCGTGCTGGAGCTGCCGATGCCGACGATCGCGGCGGTGCACGGGTTCGCGCTGGGCGGCGGGTTCGAGCTGGCGCTGTCCTGCGACCTGATCGTGGCCGACCCCACGGCCGTGGTGGGCCTGCCGGAGGTGTCCGTGGGCGTGATCCCGGGCGGTGGCGGTACGCAGCTGCTGCCGCGCCGGGTCGGGGCGGCGCGGGCGGCCGAGCTGATCTTCACGGCGCGGCGGCTGGACGCGGCGGAGGCCGCCGGGCTGGGACTGGTGGACGAGCTGGTCGAGGAGGGGCGCGACCGCGAGGAGGCGCTGGCGCTGGGCGCCCGGATCGCCGCCAACTCGCCCGTCGGGCTGCGGGCGGCCAAGCGGGCGCTGCGGCTCGGGCACGGGCTGGATCTGCGGGCGGGTCTCGAGGTCGAGGACGCGGCGTGGCGCTCGGTGGCGTTCTCCGGGGACCGGGCGGAGGGGGTCGCGGCCTTCAACGAGAAGCGCAAGCCGCAGTGGCCGGGGGAGTAGCCGCCGGATCACCCTGTTCGCCATACCAATGCCCCTATTAAGCCCATTCCTCCCTAACCTGGAGTAATGGGTGAGGACAAGCGGCTCGCGGCCGTGGTGGCGCTGGCTCAGGGGATGGCGGCGGCGCACACCCCCCGGGAGTCGTGGCAGGCCGCCGCGCTCGGCGCCTGCCGGGCGCTGGACGGCGGCTTCGCCGCGCTGTCGGTGTGGGAGCGGGAGCTGGGCCGCCTCCGGGTGCTCGTGAACGTGGGCGACAGGGCGCCGGACGAGGAGGAGTTCCCGGAGGCCGAGGCCTACCCGGTGCACCAGTTCCCGGAGATCACCGAGTTCCTGCACGAGCGGTGGGCGGGCGGGGGCGAACCCAACGCGTGGGTGGAGACCGCCGAGGGCCCGGCCGCCGGCACCCCGGGCTACTTCCACCAGCGGGTCGCCGCCCTGCACCGCGCCGCCTATCTGCTGTACCAGGACCGGCGGCGGTACGCCGGCGGCATCCTCATCGTCTCGCC
>NZ_JBSGDB010000483.1:0-6393 GCF_053602155.1 Streptomyces sp. NPDC004561 | reverse complement strand
GGCGGTGCCGAGCATTGCCGAGGCGATCCCTGTGACTTCTTTCACCTCCCTGATCGCCGGATCAGTGCCAGTGCCCACCGCGGTGGTCGCGGTCCCCGCGCCAGCCACCGCCGTGGTGCCAGCCGCCCCAGCCGTGCCGGTAGTCGCCGCCGTGCCAGCCGCGGCCGTAGCGACGGTGGCCGTGGTCGCGCCAGCCGTCGTGCTCGCGCCATTCGTCGCGGTCGCGCCAGCCGCCGCGCTCGCGCCATCCGTCGCCGTCGCGCCACTCGTCGCCGTCACGACGGTGGTCGCGGCCCCACGAGCGGTCGCCCGGTCCCGGGAAGTCGTGGTGCACGCCGCGGATCGACACGACCGGGCGCATGTGGCCCGGGTAGTGGTCGGCGGCGGCGGCCGGCAGCGCCGCCGCGGTCACCGCGGCGGCTGCCACGACGGCCGCGGTGGTCAGCCTACGGACAGAAGCAAAAACGGACACAAGGTCCCCCTTCGCAAGTGTTGCGGGTGGCGGCCGGTCGGCCGCACGACCACACCTTGCAACCCGCGTCCCGGTCACGGCGGCGGACTCGCGGGGGACATTACGGATCTAAGAGATTCCTGTAACACTCACGTGTAACGACCATCTATGTGTTTAATGCATCAGTTTGCGGAGATAAAGCGCTTTCCTGCCGGAAATACCGGACTGTGCCACCGGTCCGCCCGCCCGGTCCGCCCGCGCCTTCACCCGAAAGTGAGTAACAGCCGCTACGCCGATCGGGCCACGGCCGGGGCGTGGCCGCGCGGCAACGGCCCCCGGGAGCGGAGCAGTTAGAGCAGGTCGTAGGCGTGTTTCGCGTCACCGCGCGGTCCGGGGCCGGTGGTGGGCAGGCCGAGCCGGGTGCCGCCGTAGATGTCACCGGTGCGCTCACCGCACCGCGCTGGGGACGCCTCAGTCGGACGTGGTGACGCTCCACGTGAAGCGCGGCTGCCGGCGCTCCAGGAAGGCGGCGACGCCCTCCGCGGTGTCCCCGCTACCCTGCGCCTGCTCCGTCCAGTGGGCGTCACGGTCGGTGCGGCCGTTCGCGAACTCCTTTGCAGCGGCCTGGGTGAGCTGCGAGCGGGACACGAGGGTCCGGGTCAACTCGCCCACGCGCTTGTCCAGTTGGCCCTCGGGCAGCACCTCGTCCACCAGTCCGGTCCGCAGCGCGCGCCCCGCGTCGATCAACTCGGCGGTGAACAGCAGGTACTTGGCGGTGGCCGGGCCGACCAGGGACGCCAGCCGACGGGTCGACGACGCGGGGTAGACGATGCCGAGCCGCGCCGGGGTCACCCCGAACAGGGCGCCCTCCTCGGCCAGTCGGAGATCGCAGGCCGCCGCGAGCTGCGCGCCGCCGCCCACGCAGTGTCCGCGCACGGCGGCGAGGGTCGGCTTCGGAAACGCCGCCAGTGCCTCCTCGGCCGCCACCGCGAGCCCCTGCGCCTCCCCGGGCGACACCCGCAGCGTGGAGATGTCCGCCCCGGCGCAGAAGGTCCGGCCCTCACCGGTCAACACCAGTGCCCGCACCCGGGGATCGCGCGCCAACCCCTCCAGCAGCGGCGGCAGGGACCGCCACATCGCGGCCGTCATGGCGTTGCGCTTGGCCGGATGACGGATCACGACGGTGGCGACCGAGTCGGTGACCTGGTGGGACAGCTGGGGCTCCATGGGCCGGATCGTATCCGTCCGCCAATCGAGTTACGACACCCCCTCCAAGGGGGACAAAAGGGGGAGTGCGGTGCGGAACGGGGGTTGTCGAGGAGGTGGCGATGGCAAGGTCGCGACGGCCCGGGAACAAGGCGGCGTCGATGCGCCAGGAGTTCGGCTGGCTCGCGGTGCTCGGC
The DNA here is from genome assembly GCF_053602155.1 of Streptomyces sp. NPDC004561. Taxonomy (NCBI): domain Bacteria; kingdom Bacillati; phylum Actinomycetota; class Actinomycetes; order Kitasatosporales; family Streptomycetaceae; genus Streptomyces; species Streptomyces sp. NPDC004561. The sequence continues at coordinate 4,539 of NZ_JBSGDB010000483.1, read as the reverse complement.
GTGGTGCTCGTGCTGGCCGGACTCGTCGGGCTCGTCTACACCGGCCTCGCCACGCTGACCTCGATGCTGCTGTTCGGCTGGCTGTTGCTGATCGGCGGGATCGTCGGACTGCTGCACGCGATCCAGGCCCGCGGCGCCCCCTACTTCTGGCTCGGCGTGATCGTCGCCGCCCTGAACATCGCGGCCGGCATCGTCGTCGTCCGCCTGCCGCACGCGGCGGCCGCGGCGCTCACCATGTTCGCCGCGCTGCTGTTCCTCGCCGCCGGTCTCTTCCGGCTGGTCGGCAGCCTCGTCGTGCGCGGCCCGCAGTTCGGCTGGACCCTGCTGCTCGGCGCCTTCGACCTGCTGCTCGGGATCCTGGTCCTCGCCCACTGGCCGAGCAGCAGCCAGTACGCCATCGGGGCCTTCTTCTCGCTCGCCCTGCTCTTCGACGGCCTCGGCCTGGTCGCCACCGGCTACGGCGGCCGCCGGATCGTCGGGCTCGTCGCCGAGGAGCAGGCCTGACAACCCGAAGAGTTCGCGAACCGGCGCTCGGGGGACAGGAACAGTCCGACACGTGACCTTGTCATACCCAGTCGGTCAGAAACCGTTCGATAACCGCTGACTTGTGTTCAGGTCTTCGGTCGGGAGCGGGTCGTTACCAACACTCGACGTGTGGTGACAATCGAGCGCGAGGGTGGCGACCGGACAATGGACAACCACGGGCGCGGGGACGGCCCGCGCCCAGCGGGGGACACCGAGCGGCCGCCGGATCCACTGCCGTACGAAGGCGTCTGGCGGTTCACCGCCGCAGCGGTGGACGCCTCGGTCCCGCAGGCCCGGCACGCGGTACGGGACCTGCTGCTGCGCCAGGGCGTGCCGGTCTCCGACGACCTGGTGTACGGGCTGCTGCTGATCGTCTCCGAGCTGGTCACCAACGCGGTCAGGCACGCGGCGCTGCTGTCGCCGATGCTGGCCGTGGAGGTCGCCGTCGGGGCCGAGTGGGTGCGGGTGTCCGTGGAGGACAACCATCCCTACCGCCCGACCGCTCTGGAGGCCGACCACGCGCAGACCGGCGGCCGGGGGCTGCTCCTGGTCCGCGAGGTGGCCCGGGAGGCGGGCGGGGTCGTGGACGTGGAGCACACGGCGAGCGGCGGCAAGGTGATCTGGGCGGCCCTGCCGCTCAAGCCCGCCCGGGTGCCGTGACGCCGTTCACCAGCCCGCGGACGGGCCCGTCAGTTCCCTGATGGCCGGACGGGCCGCGTCCAGCACGGTCATGAACCAGGACGAGAAGGTGTCCGTGGCGTGCCGCTCGGCCAGCTCGGCCGCCGTCACGAAGGCCGTCGCCTCGACCTCCTCCGCGTCCGGCGCGAGCGGTGCCTGCGCCAGGCCGATGAACAGGTGGTTGTACTCCTGCTCCACCAGGCCCGAGACCGGGTCCGGGTGGTTGTAGCGGACGGTGCCCGCCTCGGCGAGCAGCGAGGGGGACACGCCCAGCTCCTCGAAGGTGCGCCGGGCCGCCGCCGCGAAGGGCGCCTCGCCGGGGTAGGGGTGGCCGCAGCAGGTGTTGGACCACACACCGGGGGAGTGGTACTTGCCGAGCGCCCGCTGCTGGAGCAGCAGCCGGCCCTGCTCGTCGAAGAGGAACACCGAGAACGCGCGGTGCAGCTGCCCCGGCGGCTGGTGGGCGGCGAGCTTCTCGGCCGTGCCGATCGTCACGCCCTTCTCGTCGACCAGTTCCAGCAAAATCGCCTCTGCGGTGCCGTTCGACGAGCTGTGCGTCGCGGTGGCAGGTGTGATCGGCATACCCATCCTTCGCCTCGGTCTTCGCACCCCAAGTCTGCCGTACGAATCCGGCACTCCCGGCACTTCCCCGCACGTCCGCGCGCGGCGCCGTACCGGAAGCCGGACCCGGTAGATCATCGTGCCCGGTGTCCGGCGGGGAGAATCGCCCGGGGAGCGGTCGAACAGATGAACGTGCGGTCAGCGGGCCGGCCGGGCCGTCAGTGACACAGCCGGGCCTCGTGCTCCGCGTGCCCGCCCGGCTCCAGCTGGAAGGTGCAGTGCTCGACGTCGAAGTGGTCGCCGAGACAGCCCTGGAGCTCGTGCAGCATCTTCTCGTGCCCGATGGCGCTGAGCACCTCCGAACTGACCACCACGTGCGCCGAGAGCACCGGCATGCCGGAGGTGATCGTCCAGGCGTGCAGGTCGTGCATGTCCTCCACGCCCTCCAGCGCGAGGATGTGGGCGCGCACCTCCGCCATGTCGACGTTCTTGGGGGCCGCCTCCAGCAGCACGTCCAGCGTCTCGCGCAGCAGCTTCAGCGTCCTCGGCACGATCATCAGCCCGATGGCCAGCGAGGCGATCGGGTCGGCGGCCTTCCAGCCCGTGGTCAGGATCACGGTCGCCGAGATCAGCACCGCCACCGAGCCCAGCGCGTCCGCGGCCACCTCGAGGAAGGCGCCGCGCACGTTCAGGCTCTCCTTCTGCCCGCGCATCAGCAGGACGAGCGAGACGGAGTTCCCGGCCAGGCCGACCAGACCGAACACGATCATCAGGCCGCCCCGGGTGTCCGCGGGCGTCACGAACCGCTGGAACGCCTCGTACAGGACGTAGCCGCCGACGCAGAGCAGCAGCAGACAGTTGGCCAGGGCGGCCAGGATCTCGGCGCGGGCGAGACCGAAGGTGCGGTTGGTGCTCGGGGGGCGGTTCGCGAAGTGGATCGCGAGCAGGGACATGCCGAGCCCGACGCCGTCGGTCGCCATGTGCGCCGCGTCCGCGACCAGCGCGAGGGAGTTCGCGACGAGACCACCGGTGATCTCGACCACCATGATCGTGAGCGTGATGCCCAGCGCGATCCGCAGCCGCCCGCGGTACGCGGCCGCGGCCGTGCCCGTGGGCGGCGCATGGGTGTGCGCATGCCCGTGGTCGTGCCCAGCCCCCATGGCTACCGCCCTTTCGCGTGACGTCCGAGAGGCCAGTGAACTACGGGTAGGGGGTATCGGGCAACGCGGTACTGAAAGCCGTTGTCATGTGCCCTGACCTGCGGAAACGATCCGCTGGTCAGGGCGCTCCCGGCTCAGCCGCCGTGGTGCAGCCGCCAGCCCTGCCAGGCCGACTCCACCATCTCGCGCACCCCGCGCCGGGCCCGCCAGCCCAGCGCCTCGGCGGCCCGCTCGGCCGACGCGACCGCGCGCGGCGCGTCCCCCGGCCGGCGCCCCTCCACCAGGGGCGCCCGGCGGTCCCCGGAGACCTCGCCGATGACCGTGATCAGCTCGCGCACCGAGACGCCCTCGCCCCGGCCGATGTTCAGCGTCAGGTCGCCGGTCAGGTCCCCGCCGGCGAGCCGTCGCGCCGCCGCCAGATGGGCCTCCGCGAGATCGGCCACATGGATGTAGTCCCGCACGCAGGTGCCGTCCGGCGTCGGGTAGTCGTCGCCGAAGATCCGCGGGGCCTCGTCGCGGGTGAGCCGGTCGAAGACCATCGGCACGATGTTGAACACGCCCGTGTCCGCGAGTTCCGGCGCGGCCGCGCCCGCCACGTTGAAGTAGCGCAGGCACACCGTGGACATCCCGTGCGCCCGGCCCGCCGCCCGCACCAGCCACTCACCGGCCAGCTTGGTCTCGCCGTACGGGTTGACCGGCGCGCACGGGGTGTCCTCCGTGATCAGGTCCACGTCCGGGTTGCCGTACACCGCCGCCGACGAGGAGAACACCAGCCGGCCCACGCCCGCCCCGGCCATCGCGTCCAGGAGCGTGGCGAGACCTCCCACGTTCTCCCGGTAGTAGCGGGTGGGCTCGGCCACGGACTCGGCGACCTGCTTGCGCGCCGCGAGATGGACGACGCCCGTCACGCCGTACTCCGCGAGGATGCGCCGCAGTCCCTCGCCGTCCAGCGTCGAGCCCGCGACGAGCGGGACCTCGGCGGGCAGCCGCTCGGGCACGGCGGCCGACAGGTCGTCCAGAGCCACGACGCGCTCCCCGGCGCCGGCCATGGCGCGTGCCACATGTGCCCCGATGTATCCGGCTCCGCCGGTGATCAGCCAGGTCATGGTCGCCCACCCTATGCGGGCCGCCCGGGCCGGTGTCCCGGATGCCCGGGTCTGCGCCGACGGGTTTGTCGGCCGGGGCCCGGATCACCGATGATGACCGCGGCAAAGGCAGGGGCAGCCCCTGTGGACCGGCCCGTGAACGGCCGATGAACACGGTCTTCGGCCCATCGGATACCCTCTGCCGACATGCCGCCCGGGTGCCGCAGGCAGGGCGCCCCACCACGCAGAAGACCGGTGCCGACGCGCCGGCACCCAGGGAGTGAGTTCGGTTGCCGACCGCCATAGTCACCGGTCAGCCGGTTCCCGGATCGTCGCTCGAGAACGATCTGCGGTCCCTCGGCTTCGACGTCCTGGTGGCAGCGGACGCCTCCGAGACCGAGAGCCTGCTGGCCGCCGCACCGGCCGGGGACCCCGTGGCCCTGGTCGACGCCCGCTTCGTCGGCCACCCGCACGCCCTGCGTCTCGGTCTGACCGACCCCCGCTTCCCGCTCGCCGCGGTCCCCGGCGCC
>NZ_JBSGDB010000482.1:0-6411 GCF_053602155.1 Streptomyces sp. NPDC004561 | reverse complement strand
GGCCGGCGCACCGGCCTCTTCCGTCTCCTGGGTCGCAGCGACCGCTGCGGCCTCTTCGGCCTCCGCGGCCTCGTCGGCGGCGACGGCCTCCGTGACCTCGTCGGTGTCCGCGGCCGGTATGGCCGGGAGGGTGACCTCCTCGGGCGCCTCGGTGGCCGTGGCGGGCGGACCCGCCGGGCGGGAGGCGGCACGGCGACGCCTGCGCGGCGGCAGGGTGTCGCTGGGAGTGTTCAGTTCGGAACCCTCGATGGGTTCGGTCGGCTCGAGCATGCGGGCGTTTCTCCCGTCAGGCTCCCGGGCGCCGCGCCTGGTCCGGCGGCGGTCATCAGTGACCGTCCGCCGTTGACGTCCGCGGCCCGCGTGGTACGCGGTGGCCGCCGTCCGGGGCGCGGGCGCCGCACGGGAGCACTCTGTGTCCTGTCTCGCCGGTTCCGTACGCCTTGTCGGTACGGCCTGGCGAAAGTCTTCTGGTCGGTGCGCTGCCCGACCCAGGTGGCTCCCGAGTACGAGGGCGGCGCTACGACGTCCGTCCCTACACGGGACCTTCCGGCATCGGCGCCGTCGCGGCGGCCGCCGGTACGGCCGTCAGGGCCTCGGCTGCCTCGCGGTCGGGCGCGAGCGGGTCGGTCACCGTGCCGGTCTCTTCATCGAACAGCCCCTGCGCCAGCCTGGTCACCGCTGCGGGGACCGGCGGCGCCAGGTCGGCCACGGCGCGGAGACCGGACAGGACGTCGTCGGGTCGTACGGCAGGCGTCACGTGCCGAACAACCAGCCGCAGTATCGCACAGGGCTGGTCGGTCGGCCTATCAGCCGGCGTACCGTGCGTTTCCAGGCTCGCCACGGCCGGGCGGGCGTCGAAGGTACGGACGCCGTTCTTGGTCATCCGCTGCACCTCGACGGTCTCGGCCCCGTTGAAGGCCGCGACCGCGCGCTCGGCGTCGGCCGGGGCGACGCCGTCCAGCCGCAGCTCCCAGACGGAAGCCGTGAGCCGGTCGGCGAGGCCCGAGGTCCGCGCCTCGACCGCCTCGATGACGTCGAGCCCGGCGGGCAGCGACTCGTCGAGGAGGACGCGCAGCGGCTCCGGGTCACGCGCCTCGGTGAGCGCGATCTCCAGATACTCCGCCTCACTGCCCGTGCCGGTGGGTGCGGCATTGGCGTACGACACCTTCGGGTGCGGCGTGAACCCGGCCGAGTACGCCATGGGCACCTCGGCGCGGCGCAGCGCACGCTCGAAGGCGCGCTGGAAGTCTCGGTGGCTGGTGAACCTCAGGCGGCCGCGCTTGGTGTAGCGCAGTCGGATGCGCTGCACCGCGGGTGCGGGCGGCGGGCCTTCGGGCTGTCGCTTGCCCAGTGTCCTAGTCCTTCGTGAGAGCGGTCGTACTGCTACCAAGAGTACGTGCCGCGGGCCCCTGAGGTTCCCGCCGGTCCACCGCGGCCTGCTGCCGGGGCTCGCCGAAGAGCGCGCGCCGGACGTCGGCGCGGGCCTGCCGCACGGTGTCGCGGGCGGCGGCCAGCGCGTCGCGGGCGGCCCGTCCCACCACGCGTGCGCCCGCGGCGGCGGGCCGCAGGACGGCGTCCCGTACGACGTGGCCGACCGGGGTGAGGACGATCCGGTACACCCAGCGCACCGGATCCACGAAGATCGACCGGAAGAGGGTCCCGAGCACCCGCCCGACGGCCCGCGAGAGGTGCCCGGCGACCCGCCAGGCGTGCCCGAGGGCCTCCCCCACCTCCCGTGCGACGACGGCCAGCACCCGGCCGGCGGGCGCGAGCACCCAGCGCCAGAGGGCGAGGGCGGGCAGTACGAGGAGGACGCGGCCGGTCCAGTACAGGGCGAGGCCGATGCCCTCGGCGAGCAGGGCGAGCAGCCTCCCGAGCCCCCGCACGCACCGGGCGAGCACCCGCCCGACCGGGGCGAGGACCCAGGTGAGGAGCCACAGGGCGGGGACCACCACCAGGTACCGGGCCAGCCATGCGACGGCCCGCCCGAGGGGCGTGAGCAGATCGCGGTGGATCCAGACCGCGGGGGCGACGACGAGCACCGTCCAGAGCCAGGCCAGCGCCTTGCCCAGGGGAACCAGCAGATACCGCCACAACCCCACCAGGGGCCACACGAACAGGACCCTGCCCGTCCACAGCAGCGCCCGCCCGAGCGGCCTGAAAACGGTGTCCCGCAGCAGCCGCCCGCCGGCCACGAGCGCGTCCCACACCACCCGCACCGGCACGACCAGGACGAGCACGACGATCCGCACCGGGATGCGGATCGCGACGACGAGGCATCCTTCGGGCTGCCGCGGTGGGAGCGGTTTCTGGACATCCATACCGGAGTAGACGCCCGGGCCGCCCGTTCGGATGCGCTACGTCATGCGGGCCTTGCGGTACTCCGGGTAGCGCGCCGTGAACTTGATCACGGCGACGAGCAGGACCACCGGGATCACCCAGTTGAACCAGTCGTCCATGGAGGGGACGCGGACGGCCAGCCAGGCCGAGAGGGCGATGAGGGCGAAGACCGTCCCCCAGGCCAGGCTCAGCACCCGGTTGACGTGCCGGAAGACGGGTGAGTCCCACAGTTCGCGGGGTGTCTGCTCGCGGGCGTACTGCGCCGTGAAGGGGTCCACGAACAGCGATCCCAGCGCGACGACGGCCACGATCCCGTTGGAGATGACCTGGGCGTAGGTCTCGACCCACAGGAGCTGCGAGCGGTTCAGGGCGAGCGCGAGGACGGTGAGCACGGCGAAGAACACGATGGCGACCATGTCGAGGATGTGGGTCCGCCCGTGGAGCATGTCCTGTCCCGACAGGACGATCGAGGCGATCAGCGCGGCGAGGGCCGCGTACTCCCAGGTGCTGGGCCCGGCGACCACGCCGAAGATGATCCAGGGCGCGAAGGAGAGGAACACGCCGCCCGTGCTGACGGGCTTCCTGGCCGGGGCCTTCGTCTCGGTCCGCTGTGTCATGGGAGTCCCTCCCGCCAGGGTGTCCGACCGGCCGCTTCTCCCCATCGTGCGGGCGCCGGCCCGGAATCGCATGCCGCCGCGGTGCGCCCCGCGCGGACCGCTCCTACCGTGGGAGCGGGCCGCTGCTGCCGAAAAGGACGCGGTCCGGAAGCGAGCGGGGGTGCCGGTTCGGTCCGCCCGGGAGCCGTCATGACCTACCGATTCAGCGAGAACGTCCAGTTCGACTACGAGGTCCGGCTCGCCCTGGGGTCGGTCTGGCGGCAGGGCGCCGACGCGGGCGAGGTGCTGGCGACCGCCTCCGCCGTGGCGGACGGGGACGGGGAGGCCTGGTTCGACGCCTGGGTGGGGCTGGGGCGCCGGGTGCGCGAACAGGCCGACCGCGGCGCGGCCGAGGGGCGGACGGTGAGCGCCCGGGACGCCTGTCTGCGCGCCGCCGGGTACTTCGGCACGGCCCTGGTGGGCGTCGACGCGGCCGCCGAGCCGGAGAAACGGCTGGCCGAGGTGTTCCCGGAGCACCGCGCGTGCTTCGACCGCTTCCTGCGGGCCTGGGACCCGCCGGCCGAGCCGGTCGCGATCCCGTACGAGGACACGTCCCTGCCGGGTTACCTGGTAGGCCCGCCCGGCGCTTCCGGTCCGCTGCCGACGCTGATCGCCAACAACGGCAGCGACGGCCCGATCAGCACCGCCTGGACGCTGCTCGGCGCGCCGGCCGTGGCCCGCGGCTACCGCGTCCTGCTCTTCGACGGCCCGGGCCAGCAGTCGATGCTCTTCGACCGGGGCGTGACCTTCCGGCCCGACTGGGAGAACGTCATCACCCCCGTCGTCGACCTCCTCCTCTCCCGGCCCGACGTCGATCCCCGCCGGATCGTCCTGGCCGGCATCAGCCAGGGCGGCTACTGGGTTCCGCGCGCCCTCGCCTTCGAGCACCGGATCGCCGCCGCGGTCGCCGACCCCGGGGTGGTCCGGGTGGCGGACAGCTGGTGGCCCAACCTCGGCGCGGAACTGCGTGACCTGTGGGAGGCCGGTGAGCGGGCCCTCTTCGACGGCTTCCTCAGGGAGGGCCTGAGCCAGGATCCGGCGCTCGCCGCGATGTGGCGCCGGCGGGCCAAGCCGTACGGCATCCGCTCGCCGTTCGACCTGCTGACGGAGGTCTCCCGGTACGACGTGACGCCCGTGGTGGACCGGATCGGCACGCCGTTGCTCGTCACCGACCCGGACGGGGAGCACTTCTGGCCCGGCGCCTCGCGGGAGTTGTACGGCCTGCTGCCCGGCCCCAAGGAGCTGGTCCGCTTCACCGAGGACGAGGGGGCGCATCTGCACTGCGAGCCCCTGGGGCGCGCCCTGTTCGAACAGCGCGTCTTCGACTGGCTGGACGGCCGGCTGGCCGCTCTCTAGCGCCGGGAGACCGCGCGGGGGTCGGCCGGGGCGGCCGTCGTGTCGGGCCGGGGGCGGAGGTGACGGGCCGTTAGGCTCGCGGTGCCCCTTTGCACCCGATCCCCACGGAGGGCACGACGGCGGAGAACGGTGGCCGGCGCCTGGTCAGAACCCTCACGTTCTGGCTGCGTCCTGCCTTCACGCTGAGGGTCATGGGCCGGTTCCAGCGGGTCGCGGGCTTCGACCGCTCCATGGGCCTCGCCTCCAGCGCCCTGACCGCGCTGGTCCCGCTCGCGATCATCGGCGCGACCGTGCTGAAGAGCGTCACGTCGTACGACGTCGCCGAGCACATCGTCAAGCGGTACGGGCTGACGGGAGCGGGCGCCTCCGCGGTCGACGCCCTGTTCTCCTCGGACCAGGAGAACACGAGCGGGGGTGTGTTCGGCGTGCTGTTCCTGGCCGTCTCGGCGCTGAGCTTCACCCGGGCCCTGCAACGTCTGTTCGAACAGACCTGGGAGCTCAAGCCCCTCAGCGTGCGCAACACCCGCAACGGTCTGTGGTGGCTGCTCTCCGCCACCTGCTACGCCCTGCTCAGCGCCCTGCTCCAGGCGGCCGTGCCGTCCGACAGCCGGGCGCACCTGATCGCCGTGGCCTGCGAGCTGCCGCTGACCGCCGTCTTCCTCGCCTGGAGCGGGGTCCTGCTGTCCGCCCGGCGCGTCGGCTGGCGCGACCAGATTCCCTTCGGCGTCACCGGGGCCGTCGCCACGGGGCTCTACTCCGTGGGCGCGACGATCTATCTGCCGCTCCTGTTCAACTCCTCGGCCAAGCGGTACGGGGTGGTGGGCGCGGTCTTCGCGATGATGTCGGCCCTCTTCGCGATCATGCTCGTCATCGTCGGGGCGGCCGTGGTGGGACGCGAGGTACGGGACGAGCTCGTCCGCATCGAACACGGTGAGCGCACGCCGGACGACGAGGTCCGCCGGCAGTGGGACGACGTCGTGGAGCAGACCCGGTCCCGCTGGCGCTCCGTCCGCCGGCAGGTCTCGCGCCACCGGCCCCCCGAGGACCCGCCCGCCCCCTGAGCCGGCTCACCCGCGCGGGGTGAGGCCCCGGGCGCGCCGTGGGCACAGGCTGGGGACGACACAGGCGGAGGCCGGCCCGCCTCGACACCCCCTAGTGAGTTGATCCGCATGAGTGCACACAGCGAAGGCCTCGACGAGATGGGCCCGGTCGACTACCTGGTCGTGGAGTTCCCGGGCCACCGCATGACGGGCGAGGGGCTGCCCCTGCTCGTGGATCTGGTCGACCGCGGCATCATCCGCGTCCTCGACCTCGTGTTCGTCCGCAAGGACAGCGACGGCACGGTCATCGCGGTCGACCTGGGCGACCTCGAGGGCGACGTGGACCTGACCGTGTTCGCCGGTGCCGCCTCCGGGCTGCTGGACCAGTCCGACCTCGACGAGGCCGGCACGGCGCTGGAGCCCGGAAACTCCGCGGCGATCCTCGTGTACGAGAACCTGTGGGCTGCGCCCCTGGCGGTGGCGCTCCGGCGGGGCGGCGCCCAGCTCGTCGCGGCCGGCCGTATCCCGGTCCAGGCGCTGATCGCGTCACTGGAGGAGGCCGAGTCCCGGGCCCCCGAAACCGCGTCGGCATCACCTCGGAGGTAAGACCATGCCCGGACTGCTTCGCGGTGTCGCACGCACCGCGGTCGTCGCCGGAACCGCCACGGCGGTGTCCAACCGTGTGTCACGCCGGCAGGCCGGCCGCTGGGCCGCCCAGGCCGAGCAGGAGGCCTATCCGCCGGCCGCGGCGCCTCCCCCGCCTCCCCCCGCGGCTCCGGCGGCACCCGCGCCGCCTCCGCCGTCCACCGAGGACGACATGACCGCCAAGATCAACCAGCTCAAGGAGCTCAACGAGCTGCGCAGCCAGGGCGTGCTCAGCGACGAGGAGTTCGCCGCGCAGAAGCGCGCCGTCCTCGGCTGACCGCACCACGAAGAAGGCGAGCGACGGGACGGCGTAGAGCACGGTGGTGAGGCCGAGGACGGGCGGGTAGATCCAGCGGAACCGCACGCACAGCTGG
>NZ_JBSGDB010000481.1:0-6432 GCF_053602155.1 Streptomyces sp. NPDC004561 | reverse complement strand
ACTGATTGAGCCTGACCCGCGGAACTCGCGAGTCGGGACGACAGGATTTGAACCTGCGACCCCTTGACCCCCAGTCAAGTGCGCTACCAAGCTGCGCCACGTCCCGTTGCGGTCCACGCGGTTCTCCCGCGTGATCACGCAGGTCAACCCTACCGCACTCGCGCGGGTGCCCGTGCCTTCACCGCCGGGCCGGCGGCATCGCGCCCCCGCCTGCTTGATCAGCGCGTTCGCCACCACCACGACCAGCCTTGTTCAGGCCGAACGCCGGGTACTCCAGGCCGTCGGGCGACCGGAGGCGAACGCGGTCGCCGGCAGCCGGCGGGCGTCGTAGCGGCGGCCCGGCGCCGCCGCCCGTCCGCACGGCCCGACGAAGTGTCCTCCGACCAGGCCCGACGCCCCACACACTGTCGACGGCGGCCGGGGGAAGGCGCTCGCTAGGGTCGCCCCATGACGCACAGCTTCGCGCTCCACATCCCCGACGCCGATCTCGAACCCGAGCCCCTCGACCCGGGGCAGATCGTCTCCGGGACTCCGGAGGTCACCGGAAAGGTGGTCTGGGAGTCGGCCGACGGCCGGCAGATCCGCGGGATCTGGCAGATCACTCCGGGCGTGGTCACCGACACCGAGGCGGACGAGCTGTTCGTGGTGGTCAGCGGGTCGGCAACGATCGAGTTCGAGGACGGGCCGACGCTCGAGGTCGGGCCGGGTGACATGGCGGTGCTGCGCGCGGGCGACCGTACGACGTGGACCGTGCACGAGACGCTGCGCAAGGCGTACGCGATCAACCTCTGACGGACCCGGGTCAGGAGGACGGCGGCGCCGTTGACACGCTGGTCATGTCCGCACAAAGGTGGCCCGGACAGAGGGTGGACCGGTCCAGCAGGGCCAGGGAGAGGCTGTCATGGTGGAAGAGCTGGGAGTCGCCGTCGTCGGATTCGGCTGGATGGGCCGGGTGCACACCCAGGCCTACGCCCGCCTCCCGCACCACTATCCCCGGCTTCCGCTGCGGCCCCGGCTGGTCACGGTCGCCGAGGAGGTGCCGGGCCGGGCCGAGGAGGCCGCCGAGCGGTTCGGTTTCGCCTCCGCCACCCGCGACTGGCGCGAGGTGGCCGCCGATCCACGGGTGCGGGCGGTCAGCGTCACCGCGCCGAACTTCCTGCACCGCGAGATCGGCGTGGCGATGGCGCGGGCCGGCAAGCACATCTGGATCGAGAAGCCGGTGGGCCTGACCGCCGGGGACGCCCGCGCGGTCGCGGACGCGGTCGCCGAGGCCGGGGTGCAGGGCACGGTCGGCTTCAACTACCGCAACGCCCCGGCCGTCGAGGCCGCCCGCGACCTGATCGCCGCAGGCGAGATCGGCACGGTCACCCATGTGCGCATCCGGCTGTTCAGCGACTACGCGGCCCATCCGGACGGCGCGCTGACCTGGCGGTACGAGCGCGAGCGGGGCGGCAGCGGGGTGCTCGGCGACCTGGCCTCGCACGGCGCCGACCTGGCCCGCTTCCTCCTCGGCGACATCGCCTCGCTCACCGCCGACACCGCGATCTTCGTCCCGGAGCGCGCCCGGCCGACCGGCGCCACGGCGGGTCACGCCCTCGCCTCCGGCGGCGAGCCCGGCCCGGTGGAGAACGAGGACTACGCCGGCTGCCTCCTGCGCTTCGCCTCCGGCGCGCGTGGCGTGCTGGAGGCCTGCCGGGTCTCGGTCGGAGAGCAGAACAACTACGGCTTCGAGGTGCACGGCACCAGGGGGGCGGTGTTCTGGGACTTCCGGCGGATGAACGAGCTGGCGGTCAGCCGGGGCACCACCTACCAGGACCAGCCGGTGAGCACGGTGTACGTCGGCCCGGGCGCCGGTGAGTTCGCCGCGTTCCAGCCGGGCGCGGCCAACGCGATGGGCTACGACGACCTGAAGGTCATCGAGGCGTACCGGTTCGTGCGCTCCGTCGCCGAGGGCACGGCGTACGGCGCCACGCTCGCCGACGCGGTGCACAGCGCGGCCGTGCTCGACGCGATGGCGGAGTCGGCCGCGAGCGGCAGCTGGGTCAGCCTGTAGGCATGTTGTACGGGGTGACCACCTGGATCGCCGACGGCGGCAGGGGCCCGGCGGGCGGCAGCGCGCCGTGGAAGCGCATCACCTCGTGACAGGCCCCGCGCAGATCGTGCCGCAGGTCGTGGTGGAGCACGGCGGACAGGCGGTGGGCGCGCAGCAGGCGGGTGTTGTCGTGGTCGAGGTCGTGGGCGACGAACACCGCGCAGTCGCGGCCGAGGTCGGCGAAGGCCTTCAGGGTGGCGTCGTTGCCGCCGCCGATGGAGTAGACGGCCCGGATCTCCGGGTCGCGTTCCAGGGCGGCGCGCACCAGGTCGTACTGCGTGGCGTCCAGGCCCTGTCCCTCGGCGATCTCCACCAGGGTCCGCTCCGGGTGCCGGGCCCGCATCACGCTGCGGAAGCCCATCTCGCGCTCCTCCTCGTTGCGGAAGAAGCCGCTGCTGAGGCTGGTGAGGACGTTGCCGGGCCGGTCGCCGAGCCACTGGCCCATCAGGTAGGCGGCGGTCGCGCCGGCGGCCCGGTTGTCGCTGCCGACGTAGCCGAGCCGGCCGCTCGTGGGCAGGTCGGTCACGAGGGTGACGACCGGTATCCCGGCGGCGGTGAGCCGGCCGACGGCCGCGGTCACCTCGGGGACGTCCGGGGCCTTGAGGATCACGCCCTGCGAGCCCCGGCGGGCGATCCGGTCCAGCGTGCGCACCTGCTCGTGCGCCGGGCCGGTCTCGCGGAAGCGGAAGCGGGAGCGGACCACCGCCGGGTGCAGTCCGGGCAGTTCGGCCTCCAGGGCGGCGCGTACGGCGGTGGTGAACCGCTCGGGCGCCTGCACCACGATGTCGACCATGAAGGTACGGCCGACCAGCCGGACCTGGGTGCGCTGCCGGTCGAGGTCGGCGATGGCCCGGTGCACCTCCTGGGCGGTGCTCTCGCGCACCCCTCCCCTGCCGTTCAGCACCCGGTCCACGGTGGCCTCGCTCAGACCTGCCTGACGTGCGATCTCCCGGAGGGGGAACGGGTGGCCCATGGACCGGCTCCTTGAGGGGTTTTTGACGGTTGCCTGCTGGTTGTTCGACGGGTTTGTACTGACAAGAATGACAGGGCCGCGTCGCTCCTGTGACCGAAAGAAGGAGACCGATGTCCGTCACCTCCCCGCCCCGCCGTCCCTGGCTGTCCGAGCGGGACTGCGATCTCGACGCCTTCCGCCGCCTGCTCGACCGCGCGACGGACCGCGCGGACTTCCCGCACGCGGAGTCGGTGCGGGACAACGTCCTCGTCTACGAGGGCGAGCGGTTGCGCACGGCCGCCGACCGGGACGCGCTGCGGGACGAGCTGGTGCGGGCGCTGGCCGACGGCCCCGGGATCGTGGTCGTGCGGGGCGCCTTCCCCGACGCGGCGGTCGTCGACCGGGTCACGGCCGTGTTCGAGGCGCTGATCGCCGGTCAGCGGGCCTCCGGTGCGCGGGCCGGGGACCACTTCGCCCGGCCGGGCGCCAACGACCGGGTGTGGAACGCGCTGGAGAAGACGGCGCTGCACGATCCGGAGGCGTTCGCCGACTACTACGCCAACGACGTGCTCGCCCTGGTCTCCGCGGCCTGGCTGGGCCCCGGCTACCAGGTCACCTCTCAGGTCAACGTGGTCAACCCGGGCGGCGCCGGGCAGAGCGCGCACCGGGACTACCACCTCGGCTTCCTGAGCGACGCGGCGGCGGCCGCCTACCCGGCGCATGTGCACCGCCTCTCCCCCGTGCTCACCCTCCAGGGCGCGGTCGCGCACTGCGACATGCCGGTGGAGTCGGGCCCGACGCTCTACCTGCCGTACTCGCAGCTGTACGAGCCGGGCTATCTGGCCTGGCGGCTCCGGGAGTTCGGCGCGTACTTCGAGGCGAACCACGTGCAACTGCCGCTGGCCAAGGGCGACGCGGCCTTCTTCAACCCGGCGCTGTTCCACGCCGCCGGCACCAACCGGACGGCTGATGTGCGGCGCACGGCCAATCTGCTGCAGGTGTCCTCCGCCTTCGGGCGCGCGATGGAGACCGTCGACCGCGAGGCGGTGGCGAACGCGGTGTTCCCGGTGCTGCTGAGGCGCGAGGCCGAGGGCGCGCCGCGGGAGTGGCTGGAGCACGTGATCGCCGCGAGCGCCGAGGGCTACCCCTTCCCCACCAACCTGTACAGCGACCCGCCGGTCGACGGTCTGGCCCCGCCGTCGCAGGCGGACCTGGTGCGGCGGGCGGTGCGCGAGGCGTGGGCGCCGGAGCGGCTGCGCGAGGAACTGCGGGCCGCCGCCGCGCGGCGCGAGAGCTGAGAGGGCGGACAGGGCATGGGACTTCTCGACGGCAAGGTCGTGCTCGTCAACGGCGGCAGCCAGGGGGTGGGTGCCGCCGTCGCGCGGGCCGCCGTCCGTGAGGGCGCCGTCGTGGCGGTGACCGGGCGGCGCCCGGAGCCGGGCGAGGCGCTGGTGGCGGAGCTGGCGGCCGCCGGGGGCAAGGCGACGTACATCCAGGTGGATCTGTCGGACGCCGAGCAGGCCAGGACGGCGGTCGCCGAGGTGGTGGACGCCCACGGGCGCATCGACTGCCTGGTGAACTCGGCCGGGCTGACCTCCCGGGGCACACTGCTGGACACCACGCCCGAGCTGTTCGACGCGCACATCGCGATCAACCTCAAGGGGCCGTTCTTCGCGATGCAGGCGGCGGTCGCCGACATGGTGGCCCGCAAGGCGCCGGGCACGATCGTCAACATCATCACCTCCTCGGCGCACGGCGGGCAGCCGTTCCTCGCGCCGTACGTCGCCGCCAAGGCGGGCCTCGTGGGGCTGACCCGGAACGCGGCGCACGCCCACCGCTGGGACCGGATCCGGATCAACGGCCTGAACATCGGCTGGACCGCGACCGAGGGCGAGGACGCCACCCAGCGCGCCTTCCACGGCGCCGGCGACGACTGGCGCGAGCAGGCCGCCGCCGGGCTGCCGATGGGCAAGCTCGGCCAGCCGGACGAAATCGCCGACTTCGTGGTGCTCCTGCTGTCCGACCGGTCCGGGGTGGTCACCGGCTCGGTGATCGACTGGGACCAGAACGTGCTGGGCGCCCTCGACTGACCTTCCCCTCTCCGTATCCAGGACCCAAGGAGTTGCACCACCCATGCGCATCGGAATCCTCGGCCTCGGCCGTATCGGCGCCTTCCACGCCGAGACCCTGTCCGGGCTGGACGCCGTCGAGTCGCTCGTCGTCGCCGATCCGTTCGCGGACGCGGCCAAGGCCGCCGCCGAGCGGTTCGGGGCCGAGGTCGCGGACTCGCCGGAGGCACTGCTGGCCGCCGGGGTGGACGGCCTGGTCGTCGCCGCGGCCACGGACGCCCATCCCGCGCTGATCCGGGCCGGCGTGGAGGCCGGCGTCCCCGTCTTCTGCGAGAAGCCGGTGGCCCGCAGCATGGCGGAGGGCGTCGGGGTGCTGGCGTCCGTGCGGGACAGCGGCGTACCGATCCAGATCGGCTACAACCGCCGCTTCGACGCGGGCTTCGCGGCCGCGCGGGCCGCCGTCCGGGCCGGCGAGCTGGGCAAGCTGCACACGGTCCGCTCCACGACCCTGGACCCGGCGCCGCCCCCGGCCGCGTACATCGCCTCCTCGGGTGGCATCTTCCGCGACTGCTCCGTGCACGACTTCGACATCATCCGCTGGGTGACGGGCCGCGAGGTCACCGAGGTGTACGCGGCCGGCGGGAACCGGGGCGCCGACTACATCAGGCAGGCGGGCGACGCCGACACCACCGGGGCGATCCTCACCCTGGACGACGGCACCATCGCGGTGGTCTCCAACTCCCGCCACAACGCCCGGGGTTACGACGTCCGCATGGAACTCCACGGCTTCGCCGACTCCATCGCCGTCGGCCTGGACGACAAGCTGCCGCTGCGCTCGGTCGAGGCCGGCGTCGCCTTCCCGTCCGGCGCCCCGCACGACTTCTTCATGGACCGCTTCACCGACGCCTACCGCGCCGAACTGACCGCCTTCACCGAGGTCGTCGACGGCACCCGCCCCTCCCCCTGCACCATCGAGGACGCCCTCGAAGCTGGCTGGATCGCGGAAGCCTGCACGCTCTCGCTCCACGAGCACCGTCCGGTGACCCTCACGGAGGTACGCGGGGCCTGACGGGGGGGGAGGCGGCGACGGCCCGAAGTCCCCCCGAGCTGCGCGCCGAGGCCGTGCTGTGCCACCCGCCGTTCAACGAGCGCAACTGGGGCCACGACGAACTGGCCTACGACCCGCGCTGGGAGTACGGCTTCCCGGCGCGCACCGAGTCCGAGCTGGCCTGGGTGCAGCACGCGCTGGCCCGGCTCGCCGACGGGCACGGTCGCGAGGAGGTGCAGCAGCGCCTGTGCGACATGGTCGAGATCATGAG
>NZ_JBSGDB010000480.1:0-6449 GCF_053602155.1 Streptomyces sp. NPDC004561 | reverse complement strand
GGTCTACAAGGGCGGTTACAAGGGCCCGTACTGCGTCGGCTGCGAGGAGTACAAGTGCTCGGCCCGGTCCGCGACCGGCGCGAGGGCGCCCGTCCACAGCTCGGCGGTCACCTCCCGCACCCAGCCGCGCCGCTCCAGTTCCGCGCACAGCAGCTCCTGCGTGCCCTCGGCGCCGGTCGCAGCCTGCACGTAGGCGGGCAGGCCACGCTCGCCGTACCAGCGTCGTACGGCGTCCAGGGCCGCGTCGAGCGGAAGGCCGGGATCGCCGAGCGGCAGCACGCTGTTGGCCCGCCTGGTGAAGCCCGCCCGTCGCCCGGCCACCACCCCGGCCGGACGCGCTTCGCGCGGCACCTCCTCGACCGCGGCCCGCAGCTCCCACTCGCCGAGCCGCTCGCTCTCCACCGGCCGCCAGCCGCGCGAACTGACGTGCGCCAGCTCCTCGTACGTGGCCGCCGGCCCGCGGCGCCGCGCCGGAGCGGCCGGCACCACCTTGCCCGCGACCAGGGTGGATTCCGCGATCCGGACACTCTGCCCGTCCCGTCGTGTGATCATGAGCACGCCATGATCCCATGATGTGAGAACACCCACCGTGTCGGTGAACTTCTCCCGCGCCGCACCGGGTTCGCCCAACCGCCTTACAGATACACGTTTTCCCACGTCAGCGGGGGTGATTCGGACTTCCAGGCGTCCTGTCGCCGAGATTTCCACTGGTCAGTTCACCCCTCCTGTTCGGATCATGCTCCGGAACGGAGATACTAGGGGCGGGCATCGACGACGCCGCGCTCCCGCGCGCCAGGCGGCGGAGCCTGAGGAGGCCCGCCAGCGCCCTATCGAGGAGGAACGACAGCGTGACCTACGTCATCGCGCAGCCTTGTGTCGACGTGAAGGACAAGGCGTGCATCGAGGAGTGCCCGGTCGACTGCATCTACGAGGGCCAGCGGTCCTTGTACATCCACCCGGACGAATGCGTCGACTGTGGTGCCTGTGAGCCGGTCTGCCCGGTCGAGGCGATCTTCTACGAGGACGACACTCCGGAGGAGTGGAAGGACTACTACAAGGCGAACGTCGAGTTCTTCGACGAGCTGGGCTCTCCCGGCGGTGCCAGCAAGCTGGGGCTGATCGAGCGCGACCACCCCTTCATCGCCGCGCTGCCGCCGCAGGGCGAGTGACCGTCTGAGCGCCTAGCGGCCCGAACCGCGCCGCCTCGGTCCCGTACGGCCCGATCGCCTAGATCGCCGCGTTAGGGCACCGACGCGTTTGCCGCACCGTACGAAAGAGAGCCTGATTCCCGTGTCCGCAGTCTCCGACCGCCTTCCGACCTTTCCCTGGGACAAGCTGGAGCCGTACAAGAAGACGGCCGCGGCCCATCCGGACGGCATCGTCGACCTCTCCGTCGGCACCCCGGTCGACCCGGTCCCCGAACTGATCCAGAAGGCCCTGGTCGACGCGGCCGACTCGCCGGGCTACCCGACGGTCTGGGGCACCCCCGCACTGCGCGACGCGATCACCGGCTGGCTGGAGCGCCGTCTCGGCGCCCGCGGCGTGACCCACCGCCACGTCCTGCCGGTCGTCGGCTCCAAGGAACTGGTGGCCTGGCTCCCGACCCAGCTGGGCCTCGGCCCCGGGGACCGGGTCGCCTACCCGCGCCTGGCCTACCCGACCTACGAGGTGGGCGCCCGCCTGGCCCGCGCCGACTTCGAGGTCTACGACGACCCGCGCGAGCTGGACCCGGCCGGCCTGAAGCTCCTCTGGCTGAACTCGCCGTCCAACCCGACCGGCAAGGTCCTGTCCGGGCAGGAGCTGACGGACATCGTCGCCTGGGCCCGCGAGCACGGCGTCCTGGTGTTCTCCGACGAGTGCTACCTGGAGCTGGGCTGGGAGACCGACCCGGTCTCGGTCCTGCACCCCGACGTCAACGGCGGCTCCTACGACGGCATCGTCGCCGTCCACTCCCTGTCGAAGCGCTCCAACCTGGCCGGCTACCGGGCGGCCTTCGTCGCCGGCGACCCGGCCGTCCTCGGGCCCCTGCTGGAGATCCGCAAGCACGGCGGCATGATGACCTCCGCGCCGACGCAGGCGGCGGTCGTGGCGGCCCTCGGCGACGACGCCCACGTGCACGAGCAGCGCGCACGCTACGCGGCCCGCCGCGAGGCCCTGCGGACGGCCCTGCTCGGCCACGGCTTCCGCATCGAGCACAGCGAGGCCAGCCTGTACCTGTGGGCCACGCGGGGCGAGTCCTGCTGGGAGACGGTCGCCCACCTGGCCGGCCTGGGCATCCTCGTGGCACCGGGCGACTTCTACGGCGAGGCGGGCGAGAAGTTCGTACGCGTGGCCCTCACGGCGACGGACGAGCGGATCGCGGCCGCGGTGTCCCGGCTGTAGCCGGCACAGGGCGACGGGGCCCAGGGAACCCCTGGACCCCGTCGTGGCCGGCGGCCGGCGCTCAGCCGAGCGGCAGCCCGTGGACCGGCAGGTTCGAGGTCGGCAGCCCGCCCTTGGCGAGGGAGTCCGTCGGCAGCCCGCCCTTCGTGGCACCGGCCGCGGTGTCCCCGAGGACACCCCCCGCGGCCCCGGCCGCGTCCCCCGCGGCCTTCTGCGCCGCGGGCGCCGCCTGCTCCACGGCGGCGCCGCCGGTCCTGCCCGCGGCCGGCACCGCGTGCTCGACCGCGTTGCCGCCGGCGTTGCCCGCGAGCGACGTGACGTTCTGCGTGGCGCCGTCGACCGTGTTGCCGACGTGCGCCCCGTCCAGCGCGGTCAGGCCGCCCAGGTTCGGGGTGGCCACCGGCAGGTTCGTGGCCGCACCGGCGGAGCCGGCCGCACCGACCCCGGCAGCCGCTCCCGCTGCGACGAGCAGCGCGGCACGGGCGATCCGGCGGGTCAGAGGGAGGGACATGATGCTCCATTCGACGGGAGAGAACGGTGATGTGTCCGAGGTCGGACGCCGTGACTACCGCTCGAAGCCCGCGAAGGTTGCGGACGCCCCAGGTAAAGAATGGATAACGCATCGCATTATCAGGTGTGGATAAAAACGGGCAAACAAGGGCTGGCGGAAATTCAGCAGAATCCTTACGGCCCTTGATTTCCCCGGGTTCCCGGGACCGTCCCCGGCCCGCGCCGGAGGGCCGGGCCGCACGGGGCCGCGCCACCCCCGCGGGCGAGACCCCGCACTACTGTCCGGTCACGATCCGGACGGCGCCCACGGACTGCTCCGCACCCGCGGTCCCGGCCGGGTCCGCGCTCGTCCACCGGTCGCCGCCGCTCCCCGCGGCCCATTCCCGGCCCGCGTACGACACCCGCCGGATGTGCAGCGTCGAGGCGTTGGCGACCGCCCAGTGCGCCAGCTGCCAGCCCCGCTCACGCTCGCTGCGCCCGGTCGCGTCCGTCCTCGTGCCGAGCGGCACCGGAACGGTCACGGTCCGCCCGCTCGCGGTCGCGGTCACGCTCGGCCGGGGAGAGGGCGAGGGCACGGGTGTCCCGCCCACCTCCGCACCGGTCTCCTGCAGCGCGTCCCGCCCGAAGTCCCGCACCAGGGCCGACCGCACCGCGTCCGGGCCCGTCGCCGCGGCCATGGCGTCCGGGCGCCCGTCGCAGGTCAGCGTGGCCGCCGCACGCCCGGTCAGGGCCGCCGCGAGCAGCACGGCGTCCGGCTCGTGCTTGGCGTACGCCTCCGGGTAGCCGCTGCGCTGCACCCGCTGCGCGGCCACCGTCAGCGGCAGATCGGGGTAGTCCGACACCTTGGCCAGGTGCGCGTAGAAGATGCCGGCCGCGTACGTGGGGTCCATGATCTGCCGCTCGGTGCCCCAGCCCTGCGAGGGCCGCTGCTGGAACAGGCCGAGCGAATCCCGGTCGCCGTGCTCTATGTTGCGCAGCCCGGACTCCTGGAGGGCGGTGGCGAGCGCGATCGTCACGGCACGCTCGGGCATGCCCCGCCCGGTGCCGACGGCGGCGATGGTCGCCGCGTTGGCCGCCTGCTCGGGCGTGAACTCGTACGACGTCCCGGCACCAGAGGCCGGGACCACCGTGCAGCCGCGCGCTCCGCCGCCCCCGGTGACGTACTGCACCACGAGGTAGGCGGCGACGCCGCACAGGACCAACAGGGCCGCGGCGAAACGGAAGAGGCGGCCGCGACGCTTGGGACGGGTGGGGGACGACACGCGTACAAGGTACTGGAGCCGCCAAGACCCCCCGCCGGGGGTCGGCACAGCGCGCGCCCGGGGGCGCACCGGGTCCGCGCTAGGGTCGGGGCCATGGCCGACACCTCGCTTGACCTCACGCTGGACGCCGCCGCGCTCACCGCGCGGCTCGTGGACTTCGCCTCTGAGAGCGGCACCGAGAAGCCGCTCGCGGACGCCATCGAGACCGCGCTGCGCGCTCTGCCGCACCTGACGGTGGACCGGTACGGCAACAACGTGATCGCCCGCACCCACCTCGGCCGCGCCGAGCGCGTGATCCTGGCCGGCCACATCGACACCGTGCCGATCGCGGACAACGTCCCCTCGCGCCTCGACGAGGACGGCGTGCTGTGGGGCTGCGGCACCTGCGACATGAAGTCGGGCGTGGCGGTCCAGCTGCGCATCGCGGCCACGGTCCCCGCCCCCAACCGCGACCTGACCTTCGTCTTCTACGACAACGAGGAGGTCGCCGCCCACCTCAACGGCCTGCGGCACGTGGCCGAGGCCCGCCCGGAGTGGCTGGCGGGCGACTTCGCGGTCCTGCTGGAGCCCTCCGACGGCGAGGTCGAGGGCGGCTGCCAGGGCACCCTGCGGGTGCTGCTGAGGACCAAGGGCGAGCGGGCCCACTCGGCACGCGGCTGGATGGGTGCCAACGCCATCCACGCCGCCGCCCCCGTGCTGGCCCGTTTGGCGGCCTACGAGCCGCGGTACCCGGTGATCGACGGCCTGGAGTACCGCGAGGGCCTGAACGCGGTGGGCATCGGCGGCGGGGTCGCGGGCAACGTCATCCCCGACGAGTGCGTGGTGACGGTCAACTTCCGCTATGCCCCCGACCGCACCGAGGAGGAGGCGATCGCGCACGTCCGCGAGGTGTTCGCGGACTGCGGTGTCGAGGAGTTCGTGGTCGACGACCACAGCGGCGGCGCGCTGCCCGGCCTCTCCCATCCGGCCGCGGCGGCCTTCATCGAGGCGGTGGGCGGCACCCCGCGGCCCAAGTACGGCTGGACGGACGTGTCCCGGTTCTCCGCGCTCGGCGTTCCGGCCGTCAACTACGGTCCCGGCAACCCGCATCTGGCGCACAAGCGCGACGAGCGCGTCGAGGTCGCCAAGATCCTCGCGGGCGAGGAGCGGCTGCGCAGCTGGCTCACGGCGTAGGGAACGCCCACGGCACACGCGTGCCGGACATGCGCATGTCCCCCCTCCGTAACCCGCGTAGATCTAGTCTGACATCGAACTACTGGCAAGCGGAGGGAGCGCACATGGCTACCGGCAACCCCGCGGGGAAGAAGCAGCCACCGGACGAGCAGCGACTCGGACCGGTCCTCCGGCGACGAGGCCAGGTGACGGCCAGCACCACCGACCAGCGGCTGCTGGACGAGCGTGCCCCCACGGACTGGGTCCACACCGACCCCTGGCGGGTCCTGAGGATCCAGTCGGAATTCATCGAGGGCTTCGGCACGCTCGCCGAACTTCCCCCCGCGATCAGCGTGTTCGGCTCGGCACGGACCCCGGTCGACTCGGCGGAGTACGACGCCGGGGTGCGGCTCGGCCGGGGGCTGGTCGAGGCCGGCTGGGCGGTGATCACCGGCGGCGGCCCCGGAGCCATGGAGGCGGCCAACAAGGGCGCGTGCGAGGCGGGCGGCATCTCGGTCGGGCTCGGCATCGAACTGCCCTTCGAACAGGGACTGAACCCGTACGTCGACATCGGCCTGAACTTCCGCTACTTCTTCGTCCGCAAGATGATGTTCGTGAAGTACGCGCAGGGCTTCGTGGTGCTGCCCGGCGGCCTGGGCACCCTCGACGAGCTCTTCGAGGCGCTGACCCTGGTCCAGACCCAGAAGGTCACGCGCTTCCCGATCGTCCTCTTCGGCACCGAGTACTGGGGCGGCCTGGTGTCCTGGCTCAAGAACACGCTGGTGTCCCAGGGCAAGGCGGCCGAGAAGGACCTGCTCCTGTTCCACGTGACGGACGACGTGGCGGAGGCGGTGGCCCTGGTGTCGAAGGAGGCGGGCCGCTGACGCGGGGCTCCCACGTCCAAGGCCCCCGTTCCCACCCACCCGGCGACCCGTCCGGGGGGCGAGGCGCACGGGGGCCGGGCGCGGCCCCCTGGGGCTAGGGGGTGTCGTTCGGATCATCCCGGCGTCGCGGGGTCCGGCACGCGCATCTGCGGCGTTGTCGTCGGTCGCCGACGCTCCGCGTCGACTCCCTCCTCCGCCTTGCAGCCGCACGCACCAGACCCCGCTCGGGTCGGCCGGCAAGCGCTGTTCCTCACGGCCG
>NZ_JBSGDB010000479.1:0-6451 GCF_053602155.1 Streptomyces sp. NPDC004561 | reverse complement strand
GCGCCGGACGCGTCGGCGCCCTGCTGGCGTCCGTCCTGTCGGGCGCCGGCGTCGGCGAGGTCGACGTCCGCGACGTCGGACGCGTCCAGCCCTGGGACGTGGCGCCGGGCGGGCTGCCCGCCGAGTCGGTGCGCGAACGCCGGGACACGGCGGCGCGGGCCGCCGTCCGCCGCGCCGCCCCGGACCGCCCGCCCCGTCACGCCCACACTCCCGGATCCGGCGCCGAGGACCCCGGGCTCTCCCTGGTGATCCTCACGCCCCGCGACGACGTGGCCGTGCACGCACCCGACCCACGCACCACCGAACCGCTCGTCGCCTCCGGCACCCCGCACCTGTACGCCGGTGTCGTGGAGGGCACGGGCGTCGTCGGCCCACTGGTCCTGCCCGGCGAGTCGGCCTGCGCGGGCTGTCTGCACGAGGAACGCACGGACCGGGACCCGGCCTGGCCCCGGCTGATCACCCAGTGGAGATCCGGCAGGGCCCGCCGGATCGGCGCCTGCGACCTGGCCCTCTCCACGGCGGTCGCCGGACTGGCCGCGGCGCACGCCCTGGCGTTCCTCGACGGAAAATCACCGTCGGCCACCGGAGCCCGCTGGGAGGTGTCCGTACCCGGTCTGAACTGGCACTCCCGCCCGATCTGGCCGCATCCGGCATGCGGCTGCGGCGCGGCGGAAAAAGCCAAGGGGGAACACTCCTCAACCAACGGGGAGCCACGCGCGACAATGGCGGTGCAACGGCCGTCGACGGAGCGGGCAAGCGAAGCAGGCGCGGCACGGCCGACTGGGACTTGGAGGGCGCATGTCTGATCTTCCCCGGAAGGCGGTCACCCGGACCGCCAAGCTCGCCGCGCTCCCGCTCGGCTTCGCCGGCCGGGCGACCTGGGGGCTGGGCAAGCGGATCGTGGGCGAGTCCGCGGAGATCGTCGGCAGGGAGCTGCAACAGCGCACGGCCGAGCAACTGTTCAAAGTGCTCGGCGAGCTGAAGGGCGGGGCGATGAAGTTCGGGCAGGCCCTGTCCGTCTTCGAGTCCGCGCTGCCCGAGGAGATCGCCGGCCCCTATCGCGCGGCCCTGACCAAACTCCAGGAAGCGGCACCACCGATGCCGACCCGTACCGTGCACGCGGTGCTCGAGGAGCGGCTCGGCCCGGACTGGCGCGACCTGTTCGAGGAGTTCGAGGACAAGCCGGCCGCCGCGGCCTCGATCGGCCAGGTGCACCGCGCGGTGTGGCACGACGGCCGCGAGGTCGCGGTCAAGGTGCAGTACCCGGGCGCCGGTGACGCCCTCCTGTCCGATCTCGGCCAACTGAGCCGTTTCGCCCGGCTGTTGGGCCCGCTCATCCCCGGCATGGACATCAAGCCGCTGATCGCGGAGCTGAGGGACCGCGTCTCCGAGGAACTGGACTACGGGCTGGAGGCCCAGGCCCAGGCCGCGCACGCGGAGGAGTTCACGGACGACCCGGACGTGGTGGTCCCGGCCGTGGTCCACCAGTGCGATCAGGTCCTGGTCACCGAGTGGATCGACGGGATCCCGCTGTCCGAGGTGATCTCGGACGGCACCCCGGAGCAGCGCGACCGGGCCGGTCAGCTGCTGGCCCGGTTCCTGTTCTCGGGCCCGGCCCGCACCGGCCTGCTGCACGCCGACCCGCACCCGGGCAACTTCCGGCTGCTGCCCGGCGGCCCGGACGGCGAGGAGGACTGGCGCCTCGGGGTCCTGGACTTCGGCACCGTCGACCGGCTTCCCGGCGGCCTGCCCGAGCCGATCGGCATCTCGCTGCGGCTGACGCTGGACGGCGACGCCGAGACGGTCTACGAGCATCTCTGCGAGGAGGGGTTCGTCAAGGAGTCCATAGAGCTGGATCCCGACGCCGTCCTCGACTACCTGCTGCCGATCATCGAGCCGGCCCGCGTGGACGCGTTCACCTTCACCCGCTCCTGGATGCGCAGCCAGGCCGCCCGCATCGCCGACCCCCGCTCCCCCGCGTACCAGCTGGGCAAGCGGCTCAACCTGCCGCCGGCCTATCTGCTGATCCACCGGGTGACGCTGAGCACGATCGGCGTGCTGTGCCAACTGGGCGCCACGGTACGGCTCCGCGAGGAACTGGAGGAGTGGCTGCCGGGGTTCGTCCCCGACGCGGACCTGGGCGGGGAGGAACCGGCGGCGGAGGCCTGATCAGGAGCTCACCACCAGGCCGAGTCCAGCCGCCCCTCGATCGCCCGTAGGTTCTCCCGCGAGCATGCCTCGCAGAAGTACTGGCGGGCGCCGTTCTCCACGGAGCAGGTCCAGGTGACCGGCTGGGTGCCGGCGGCGGGGGTGCCGCAGCGGGCGCACACGAGGCGGCGCCCGCGCTCCGCGGTGGAGCCGCCCTGATCACTTCCTCCGGGAAGACTCGTCACCTGGTGACGATAACTCCCTGACCGTCGGATCGCCTGTGCAACGCACCGCGGGGGCCGGTCCGTTCGGCCGGACCGGCCCCCGCGGGGAGGACTTCGCCTCCCTGGGCCGGGAGGCCACCGCTTCTCAGGTGTGTTCGTTACTGCATGACCGCCATGGCGAGCGCGCGGCGGGCGCGCAGCGACGCGCGCTCGGCCCGGCGCTGCATCCGCTGGGCGACGGCCAGGCGCACGGCCTGGCGTTCCCGGTCGGCGTCATGGAGTCGCTCGTGCATATGCGCACGAGCCAGGGCTTCTTGCATGAGTTGCATCTCTCGGGTCCTGTTCTGGCGCGCTTCGGTCGCGCCGGTGGTGGTGAAGTCTGTGGTCGCGGAGCCGGCGGGCTCGCTGGTGGACGGCTTCATCGGGGCCTGCTTCTTGGGGTCGTGCGTGAGGGGACGGTCGATCGTTCCTGCGGTGTTCATGCCGTGACCGGGTTCTTCCGCGGGCGACCACGCGGCCGCTTCCGGGCGACGACGACACCCTGGACGAACAGCTCGCCACCCCAGACGCCCCAGGGCTCGCGCCGCTCCTTGGCGCCGGCGAGGCAGGCCTCCATCAGCGGGCAGGTGCGGCAGAGGGACTTGGCGTACTCGACGTCCGCCGGCGACTCCGCGAAGAAGACCTCCGGGTCGTAGGAGCGGCAGGGGACGGGTACGCCGAGGTTCTCGATGGCGTCGTCGAGCGCGGTGAGCGCGGTCAGGGGGGTCAAGGTGGAGTCCTCCGTGAGGCCGGGCGGGGGGATCGTTTGCGAAGGCGGTACGGACGGGGCGTGCGCTTCGAGTTGCACGGTTGGTCTTCCTCGTCTGGTCGTTCCGGCCGGTTGACCGGGTGTCGGCTGGTACCGGGTTCTTTTCTTGTCCCGAGGCCCCCTCGCTCCGTCGTCCCCGTTGGGGGAAAACAGAAGGGCCGCGGATCCCGGGTGGGGTTCCGCGGCCCTGAAGGCGCCGGCCTGATCGGCGATCAGGCTGGATAACTCCAGGGTTCTGGCCCACGGAAGGCCCACATCAGGTGGTGCTGCTTCGTCTGCTTCCGGAATCCGGCACCGGCCGCCGCAAAGGCATAGGCATGTGCCTGTGCCGCTACCGCTTCCAGTGCCTTGGTCGGTCGCTCATTGCGCTCACGGACGGGAAGACCCGCGAGAGACAGGGAGGACGCCGGACGCGCGGCACGAATGCCGGACAGACCGGTGCCCTGGTTCGAGGCGCCGAGCATGCACGTGGAGACGGTCGAGCAATCGGTCAGTTTGGCCGTGCTGATGGTGCTGGTGTTGATGCTGATCACTGGACTCGCCTCCTCTCGGCGTCTCTGGGGACTGGGGTGAGCCAGTCCGCTCGGATATGCAAGTACATCACGGAATCAGGGCCTTGGAGAAGGCCGCTGCTTCCGTGCCTAGAACCTATGGGGATTGCTGGGGCGTGCGCAAACTATTTTTCCGACGAGTTCGCGTCAGTCGTCCTCGTCACCGCTGCCACTCTCCTGACCTGCACAGATGGCCAGCACGTCGGCTCCGTAGCTGCGTAGCTTGCGGCTCAGGACGCCGGGGATGCGGGAGAGCTCCGCGGGGCTCTCGGGCCGTGTCTCGGCGATGGCCATCAGGGTCCGGTCGGTGAAGACGCAGAAGTCGGGCTGTCCGCTCGCCTCGGCCTGAACCGACCGCCACTCCCGCAGCCGCTCGTAGAGCCCTTCGTCCATGTCCGAGGGGCAGTCCTCGCAGCGCATCAGTTTCATCTCGCCCGCGTCGGTGAGGGTGCGGCCGCAGACCCGGCAGCGGGCCGGGGTGCGCTGGGCGCGCCGGGGCACGGCGGCGATGCCGGCGGCTGTGCCGCGCTCGACCCCTCCGGCCGCGCCGGCACCGCTGCGGCCGACGGTGGGGGTGGTGCCGGGGCGCAGGCCGTCGAGGAAGCGGCTGGGTCTGCGGTTGGGGCGGCCGCCGGGCGAGCGGGACAGGGACCAGGAGAGGTGGAGCCGTTCCCGGGCGCGGGTGACGCCGACGTAGAGGAGACGGCGTTCCTCCTCGACCTGCTCGTCCGTCTTGGCGTAGGTGATGGGCAGCATGCCCTCGGCGATGCCGACGAGGAAGACGACGTCCCATTCCAGGCCCTTGGCCGCGTGCAGGGAGGCGAGGGTGACGCCCTGGACGGTCGGGGCGTGCTGGGCGTTCGCCCGCTCCTCCAGTTCGGTCACGAAGTCGGCGAGGGTGGCGCCGGGCCGGGCGGCGGCGAGGTCGTGGGCCAGGTTGACGAGGGCGGCGAGTGATTCCCAGCGTTCTCTGACGGCGCCGGAGCCTGCCGGCGGCCGGCTGGTCCAGCCCTCTCCGGAGAGCACCGCCCGCACCTGTGAGGGCAGGTCGACGGTGTCGTCCAGCAGGGAGTCGTTGCCGCCGAAGCGGGCCGCGCCGCGTAGGGCGATGCCGGCCTTGCGCACCTCGGGGCGGTCGAAGAAGCGTTCGGCGCCGCGCAGCTGGTAGGGGACTGCGGCGTCCGCGAGGGCCTGCTCGTAGGTCTCGGACTGGGAGTTCGTGCGGAACAGGATGGCGATCTCGGCGGCCGGGACGCCCGCGTCGATCAGGTCGCGGATACGGCGGGCGGCGCCCTCGGCCTCTGCGGGCTCGTCGGTGTACTCGGTGTAGAGGGGTTCGGGGCCGGCGGGGCGCTGGGAGACGAGTTCCAGCCGGTGGTCGGCGGCGCGGCCGTGGGCCTGGGTGAGCAGGCCGTTGGCGAGGCGGACCACCTGGGGGGTGGAGCGGTAGTCGCGGACGAGCTTGACCACGGTGGCCGCGGGATGGCGTGCGCGGAAGTCGAGGAGGTGGTCGGGCGTTGCTCCGGTGAACGAGTAGATCGTCTGGCTGGCGTCCCCGACGACGCACAGGTTGTCGCGTTCGCCGAGCCAGAGTTCCAGCAGTCGCTGCTGCAGGGGGCTGACGTCCTGGTACTCGTCGACGACGAAGTGCTGGTACTGGGCGCGGACCTGGTCGGCGATGTCGTGCCGGTCCTGGAGGACGGCGACGGTGAGCAGCAGGACGTCCTCGAAGTCGATCACCGAGCGGTCGCGCTTGAGGTCCTCGTAGGCCGCGTAGAGGTGGGCGATCTCGGCGGGGTCCCGGGGTGTCTCGCGGCCGGCCTTCGCGGCCGCGTACGGGTAGTCGGCGGGGATGGTCTGGGTGACCTTGGACCATTCGATCTCGGCGGTGACGTCGCGCAGCTCGCCCCGGTCGAGCCTGGTGCCGAGGGCTGCGGCAGCGTCGGCGACGAGCTGGATCTTCCGGTCGACGAGCCGGGGCAGGCTGCCGCCGATGGCTTTCGGCCAGAAGTACTGGAGCTGGCGGAGGGCGGCGGAGTGGAAGGTGCGGGCCTGGACCCCGTGGGCGCCGAGCTGGCGCAGCCGGCCGCGCATCTCTCCGGCGGCGCGGTTGGTGAAGGTGACGGCGAGCACGGTGGAGGGGTGCAGGATCCCGGCGCGCACCCCGTAGGCGATGCGGTGGGTGATCGCCCGGGTCTTGCCCGTGCCGGCGCCGGCCAGTACGCACACCGGGCCGTGCAGGGCGGTGGCCACTTCGCGCTGCTCGGGGTCGAGCCCTTCGAGCACGGCGTCGGCCCCGCTCGGCGCGGCCGAGTACTGGGGGCTGCCGGTGCCCTGCGGGAAGAGGGTGGGGTGCGTTGCTGGTGTCACACCGCCATGCTGCCAGGTCGCCCGGGACGGCTGCGTCGGTTGTCCACAGGTGGGGGCTTCCGGTCGTACCAATGCGGCAGGTGTCACAGCCGGGTGCGTATACCCCAGGCGGGAATGGGGGGCCGATGGCTTACGTTCTTTCCCTGGACGACTTTCCGCGAGCTGCCTGAGGAGCACGAGAGACATGCAGGGCACTGTGACGATGTACAGCACGACTTGGTGCGGCTACTGCCGTCGGCTGAAGAGCCAGCTGGAAACCTGGCCGGTATCAAGCGCATCATCGAACTGGAGAACCAGGTCGCCGCCCTGCAGTCCCGTGTCGTGGAGCTGCAGGCGGCCCTGGACGGCGC
>NZ_JBSGDB010000478.1:0-6453 GCF_053602155.1 Streptomyces sp. NPDC004561 | reverse complement strand
GTGGCAAGTCCCGCGCGCGCGTGCCCGTTCCTGCGTGCGGAACGCGTCAGGTGACGCGGTGTCCGGTCGCGTCCTCGTGCGTGTAGTAGCGGTAGAACATCCACAGGCCCGTGGGCACGCCGATCACCAGACCCAAGACGGTGGACGCCTGCCAGGTGTGGCCGTGGCCGCTCAGGCTGTACAGGAAACCGATCGCGATGGCGGTGAAGGCGCCCCACAGCGTGGCGCGTATCTCGCGCCGCATCCGCTTGCCGAAGGTTTCCAGCAGCCAGTACGCGGCGAAGAACACGAACGCCGTCACGAAGCCGAACAGCAGGTTCCAGCCGGTGATGGGGCCGCCGTAGCGGGCGTTGGCGGCGGCCCAGTACCCGTAGACCAGGCCGATCACCGCGGGCACCGCCCACCTGCCGATCCTGTGGGCCCGCTCGCTGAAGACGTCGGGCGGGGGTTGACCGGTGAGGGCCGCTGCCCGTCCGCCGGGCGCGGGTGCCGCATGAGCCATGAGAGCACTCCTCTCTCCTCGCCCCGTGTTCCAGAGCACACCTGGAGCCACGGCCTGGCAAGTCGGCCAGGAGGGTGACGGGTGCCCGGATGCGGGCGGTTCTCCCCCGTGTTTCGCTGAGGGACATGGAGAGCCGGCCGCCGTGACGGAGATGGACTACGGGCGGCGGCGCCGGCCGCTGCGCATCGGGGGGCGGAGCGTCGCATGGCTGACGCCGCTGGTGCTGCTCGTCTGCATCGTGCTGGTGGACTACTACACCGGCGAGCAGTTCCGGATGATCTCCTGGATCGTCCTGGTCCCCGGCATCGCCGCCGCGATCTGCACGGTGTGGACGACCGCCCTCTACGGCGTGCTGTCGATGGGGGCCTACGTCGTCGTGGACGGTCTCTGGCCCGCCCAGTACAAGGCCGGCCCCGCCGACTTCGTCCTGGTCGCCCTCGGCGGCGGGCTGGCCACGCTGGCCTCGGCCGTGCGGGTGCGCCGCGAACGGCAGATGCTGCACATCCGGGACATCGCCGAGACCACCCGGCGTACCGTGCTGCGCCCGCTGCCGCCGCGCTGGGGCGGCCTGGAGCACGCGGGCGTGTACCTCGCCGCCGACGTGGACGCCCGGGTCGGCGGCGACTTCTACGACATCCAGCCCGGCCCGTACGGCACCCGGCTGCTCGTCGGGGACGTGCAGGGCAAGGGCCTGGGCGCCGTGGAGACGGCCGCCGCGCTGCTCGGGACCTTCCGCGAGGCCGGGTACCACGAGCGCGCCCTCGTGACGGTCGCCGACCGGCTGGAGTCCCGGATGCGCCGGCACCGCCGCTACACCACCGCGCCGGGCCGCGACGAGTCCGACCGCTTCGCCACCGCCGTGCTGATCGCCTTCCCCGAGGGCGTCCCAGGCATGATCGACCTCATCAACTTCGGCCACGAGCCCCCGCTCGCGGTCGGCCCGCACGGGGTCCGGGAGCTGCCCTCGGGCGACGGGCTGCCGCTCGGCCTCGGCGACCTCGGCGGCGGGCTCCCGCCGGTCCACCGGGTGCCGCTGGCCATGGAGGAGACCCTGCTGCTGGTCACCGACGGGGTGACCGAGACCCGGGACGGCGCCGGCGAGTTCTACGAGATGGCCCGCGAGGTGGGCCGCGCGGTCGCCGCCGACCCGCGCCGCAGCGAGCCGCCCCGCCTGGTCCGGCGCGTCCGCGACGGCGTGCTGCGGCACGGCGGCGGCCGGCTGGACGACGACACCACCGTCTTCGCGGTCCGGCGGATCCCGGGCGGGCAGGAGCCGGACCGGGGGCTCGGCGAGGCCCCCGATCGGGGACGTTCGCCGTCCTGAGGCGCGGGTTCGCGGCCGCAGCGGCTACGGTGCTGGCGGGACAGCGGATCCGCCGGGGGTCCGCAGGTGCACAGGGGGAGGCGCGATGCCCGGAACCGTGCTGCTGCTCGCGGCCTCGCCGCTGGGCCGGGGACGCCTGGTGGACGCGGCCGGTGTGCTGCCGGTGCTGGCCGCCGTCGCACCCGCCGTGCTGTCCGGCACCGACACCGCCAACGTGGTCGAACTCGCGGACCCGCTGGAGCCGCAGGCCGTCCTCACCCGGCTGCGGGCGGCCGCCGCCGCGCCCGGCCCGCTCACCGTGTACCTGACCGGACAGCTGCACCTGGACCGCCGCCAGCGGCTGCCGCACCTGGCGCTGGCCCGCACCACCCCGGCCACCGTCCGCTACACCGCGCTGCCCTGGCACTGGATCCGCGAGGAGCTGCGGCTGCGCCCGGCCGGGCAGACCGATCTGGTGGTCGACCTGCACGCGGACGCCGAGGTGTGGCAGCAGCTGGCCGGGCGGCCGCTGGACTCGGGCCGCACCGCCGCGGTCCACGGCCGTATCGCGCCGCCGCACGGCCGGCGCGGGATCGCCGAGCCGACGTACATGAAGACCGTGGCGACGCTGCTGCGCAGCGGGCACCGGCCGCCGCCGGCGGAGCTGCACCGGCAGGCGCTGGCCCGGATCGCGGACGAGGCGGCGACGAACATCCTGCTCTCCCCGCCGGCGCGGCGGACCACGGATCCGCACGACACCATCAGCGACGCCGTGCGGACCGGTCGCCACGCCGAGGCCGACGCGCTCGCCGCCCGCCACGAGGAGGCCGCCGTACACGCCCAGGGCCCCGCCTCGGAGGACGCCCTGCACTGGTCCGAGGTGCGGGCCGACCTCGCGATGTTCGCCGGGGACGCGGTGCGCAGCTGCCAGGCCTGGCTGCGGGTCGCCGGGGTGCGGCTGGCCGCGGGGCAGCCGGCCGACGCGCCCGCCGTGGAGGCCGCCGTGGACCGCGCCCACCACCAGTGGGGCCGTATCAGGGACGCGGCGCGGGCCCGGGAACTCGGGCCCTCGCTCGCGGAGTTGAGGCTCCGGGTGCCGGGCCGCCGCCGGGGCGCGCTGGAGAACGTCCAGCGGCAGCTGCGGCAGCTCCAGACCGCCCCGTAGGCCTCAGGCCTCCGACAGCATCGCCAGAGCCCCCGAGACCAGGGTGCGTACCCCCGGGGCGATGGTGGACAGGTCGGGGGCGAAGTGGGGGCTGTGGTTGCTCGGGACGGCGGCGAACTTCTCCGGGAAGGTGTCGCCGGCCGCCTGTTCCCACACCGCGCCGGGGGTGGTGGTGACGAACCAGTACGAGTACGGGATCGAGCCGAGCGCCAGCTCCGGGAAGTCCTCGCTGCCCATCGCCGGGCCCGGGTCGAACACCGTGCCCGCGCCGAACACCTCGCCGTGCACGGCGGCCACCGCGGTGTCGGTGCCGGCGTCGTTCACGGTCATCGGGAAGGTGCTGCCGACGCTCACCTCGGGCTCGCGCGGGCAGCCTGCGGCCAGGCACTCGCCCTGGGCGATGCGCCGGATCGCGGCCAGCATCCGCCGCCGCACCTCCTCGGACTGGGTGCGCAGGTTCAGGGCGATGCGCGCCTGGTCGGGGATGATGTTGTGCCGGGTGCCCGCCTCGATCCGGCCCACCGTCAGCACCGCCGACTCGCCCGCGGCGAGCTCCCGGGAGACCACCGTCTGGAGCCGGGTGACCAGGTAGGCGGCCGTCACCACCGGGTCCACCGTGGCCTCCGGGCGCGAACCGTGCCCACCGCGGCCGTGCACCACGATGTCCACCTCCGTGGAGGCGGACATGATCAGGCCCGGCACGTGCGGGTACAGCCCCGCCGGGCCGGGCGCGGCGTGCTGACCGAGCAGGACGTCCGGCCGCCCGAACCGCTCGTACAGCCCGTCCGCCACCATCCGGCCGGCGCCCTGCCCGGTCTCCTCGGCGGGCTGGCCCACCACGAGCAGGGTGCCCCGCCAGGTGTCCCGCCCGGCGGCCAGCGCCCGGGCGGCCCCGGCCAGCCAGGTGACGTGCAGGTCGTGCCCGCAGGCGTGCATCACCCCGTCGGCCTCGGAGGCGTACGGCAGCCCGGTCGCCTCCCGCACGGGCAGCGCGTCCATGTCGGCGCGCAGCAGCACGGTGGGGCCGTCACCGGTGCGCAGCCGGCCCACGACGCCGGTGCCGCCGACGCCCTCGGCCGTCTCGAACCCGGCGTCCTTCAGACGCCCGGCCAGCGTCCCCGCGGTGCGGTGCTCGCGCAGGGACAGCTCGGGATGCCGGTGCAGGTCCCGGTAGAGCCCCTCCAGGTCGGCGACCGGGAGATCGGAGGTCAGGTCCAGGGCGGTACGGGCGGCTGAGGTCATGGGCGCAGCGTAGGTCTGTTCGTGGGTTTCCGGGACCCCGCGGAGACCGCTCGGTTACCGTGAGTGATGCATCGATCACGAGGAGGTGCCTCACGTCATGGCCCACATCCGCGAACTCGACCCCAGCGCCTCCCCGTTGGACTACTTCGGCTGTGAACTGCGCAGAAAACGGGACGAGGCCGGGCTGACGCAGAAGGAACTGGGCGCGATCGTCTTCTGCACGGGCTCGCTGATCGGCCAGATCGAGACCACGCTGAAGGTGCCGACGAGGGAGTTCGCCGAGCGCGTGGACGCTGCGCTGCTGACGGACGGGGTCTTCACGCGGTTGGTGGGGCTGGTGTTACGGAGTCAGTTGCCAACGTGGTTCCAGCCGTTCGCGGACCTTGAGGCGAAGGCGTCGTACATCTCGACGTATCAGGCACAGGTGGTTTACGGCCTCCTGCAGACCGAAGGGTATGCCCGGGCCGTGCTGGAGACGGGCATGCCGGACAAGCTCGATGAGCTGGTGGCGGCGCGCATGGAGCGCCAGCGCATCCTCACGCGTGAGCGGCCGCCGCTGACCTGGGTCGTTCTGGACGAGGCGGCCCTGCGTAGGCCCATCGGGAGCCACGAGGTCATGCGAGATCAACTCGCCCACTTGTTGAGCTTCCGCGATCACAGGTGGGTACGCATCCAGGTGCTGTCGTTCGACACCGGTGAACACGCCAGCCTCATCGGGTCGTTCACCAACCTGCGCTTCGACGATCACGCCGATCTCATCTACACCGAGGACTTGATCTCGGGGCACACGACGGCCAATCCGGGCACCGTCAGGGAAGCCGCCTTTCGTTACGCTCACTTGCAGGCCTCCGCACTCTCCGTGGAGGATTCGGCGGCACTGATCGCCCGCGTGATGGAGGAACGCTATGCGCATACACCCGGACCTGACGGACGCGCGGTGGCGTAGGTCTTCGTACAGCGGCAACACCGGAGGTGAATGCGTCGAGGTCGCCGAGCTGACCGCCCTCGTAGCCGTCCGGGACTCCAAGGACCCCGACGCGGCGCACTTCGCTGTCGCGCCGCAGGCATGGGACGCGTTCGTCCGCGCGTTGAAGTGAACCCGGGGCGAACCCCTCAGCGCTGAGGTGACGGCCCCGGCGCCGTGACGTGCGGGGCCGGAGACGGTGTCGCCGCGCGGGCCGGGCCCGCGTTCGCGGCGATGATCAGGGTCGCCGCGGCGACCACCGCGGCGGCGACGGCCCTCCGTGCGGTGGAGTTTCCGTAGGGTTCGGATACACGTCCGGGCACGGTGACCTCGCAACACGACAGCGGCGTATTAAGCAGGCTTAATCCGCCGTTTAACCTAGAGGCTGGGCGAGCCGAACGGCAAGGGCTGCCGGGCGAGTTGGGGGGTTCTGGGGGATGCGGGAACGGGACGATCCGGAGGTCGTCGGACGGCGCGTGCAGCGCCTGCGCACCCAGCGCGGCCTGACCCAGCGGCAACTGGCCGAACCGGCCTACACACCGGCCTACATCTCCACCCTGGAGGCGGGCCGCGTCCGCGCCTCCGACGAGGCGCTGCGGCACATCGCGCGGCGGCTCGGCGTGGCCTTCGAGGAACTGGCCGTGGGCCGTCCCGCCCACCTCGCCACCGATCTGCGGCTGCGCCTCACCGAGGCCCAGCGCGTCCTCGCCGACGGCCGGGCCGAGGAGGCGGCCGCCCAGTACGCGGCGCTGCTCGCCGAGGCGGAGACGCACGGCCTCGGCTGCGAACAGGCCACCGCCCTGCTCGGCCTCGGCGAATGCGCCCTGGAGACCGGCGAGCTGGCCGGGGCGCGCGAGCACTTCGAACGCGCCGAGGACCGGCTGGCCGGCGACTCGCTGGCGGCGCGGGTGCCCGCCGTGCGCGGCCGCGCGGTCTCCCACTACCTCGCCGGTGAACTCCGGTACGCCGTCTACCTCCTCGAATCCACCCTCGACGAACTCAACCGCGGCGGTCTGCACGACCCCGACGCGCTGCTGCTGCTCTACGCCAGCGTCATCGGCCCGTACATGGACATGGGCGCCCACGCGCGCGCCGCCCAGGCCGCCGAGTTCGCCCTCGCCCTCGCCCCGCAGGCCGGCGACCCCGCGCTGATCGCCCGGATGCACCGCTCGGTGGCCCGCACCCTGCTCGGCGGGGGACAGGGGAGCGGTGTGGAAGATTGCCTGAAGCGGTGGTGCGTAACTGATGGCGGCCATGAGCCCGATGCCGAAGCAACC
>NZ_JBSGDB010000477.1:0-6467 GCF_053602155.1 Streptomyces sp. NPDC004561 | reverse complement strand
GAGACGGCTTGCCGCCGCCCTCGGCCTCGGCCTCGGCCTGGACCAGATCACCACCGCCCCGGACTGGCTACGCCGCCGCACCACCCCGGGCGAGCCGGTCCTGGCCACCGCCACCTGCCCCGACACCGGCGAGCAGTACGTCTTCCTCGCCCGCTTCCCCGTCTACGACGACGAGGCGTTCGAGCTGCTGGGCCCGTGCCCCGCCTGCGCCGGCCAGGTCCCCCTCGCCGCCGTCCGGCACCTGGCCGACCTCGGCACGTATCTTTCCCGCCCGCCGCTCACCCCCGAAGACCTGCCCCTTGCGACCGTCCTGCCGGACACCTTCACCGGCGACGAAGGACACACCAGCACCTGCTGCTACGGCCAAATCCACTGACACCCCTACCAAGCGGCGCTCGACGGGGCCGGTTGATGACACCTGGCAGACCACTGCGGATCTGCACTCGGAGCATTGGCCTACCTCGCCCAGGAGACCGCCGACGAGGCCGCCCGGCCCTACGGGAAACTGCGCCCCCCGGATCCGCAGGCCGGGGCTGGCCCGCAGGAGTAGCTCTGCCACACCAACGAGCGGAGCGAGGAACGTCTGTTGGGGACAGACGGAGGTATCGCAGAAAAGCCGGTGCACGGTCAGCCGGCCCCGTAGAGGCTCGTCGGCGACGGGCTGGTCATCGAGCATCCGGTCGTGGCGGGCTGTGTATGCGGAAAGCTCATATGCCGCGGCCCGGAGGCGCTCTCGGCGGGCGCCTGCTCGACACCTGTACCCAACCCAGCCGGTCAGCGCCTCCAGGCGCTCTACCTCCACACCCGCAGCAGCGGGAAAGAGCACACTGCCGCCAGCCTGTGTGGCTGAGCCCGCGTTCTGGTGAAAGAACCGCCATCAGGTGCTGACACACGCTTCTGATCACTGCCGCGAACCACTGCCAAGCGCAAGACTGGAGCAGCCACTAGACACCGAACACGCCGACGTGGCAGCATCCTGCTCGCCAGGTGCACCCCACCTGGCAGAGACTATCCCGCATAAGCGGGCTCATAGATCTCCCTGCCGGCAGGTAAGGGGGTCCCCTTTCGAAGGAGACTCCTGTGCCTGCCGTTTCTCATTGCACCCAGTCCGCAACGTGGTCGGCCTATCAGCGCGCGATCGTGGACATCGCCTTTCCAGCGCACCGAATTCGCATCTCGCCGGGCTCCTCGCACCGCGCAACGGGCCTTGCCTACCCGATCGATGGCGCGCGCACGATTCACATCGTCACCGCCTTCAACCCGGGCGGTCGCCTGGTTTCCGCACACGCCAACCTCCGCGCACAGCACGAGCTGCTGCAGATACTCGACCGGCGGGGGCTGCGGTGGTGGCCGGCTGTCGGAGGCGACCTGGCCAACACGCATGCCGAAATCAGCGCTGCCGTGGTGGGCCTGGACGACGCCGAGGCCCGAGCACTGGGCCGAAGCTTCGGCCAGGACGCGGTGTTCGCGTGGTCGCCGACCTCGTGGCGGCTGCTGGCCTGCGCCGACACGGCCCACGACACGGTCATGACCGACTGGCAGGCCACCCTCGTGAACACGAGCGCAAGTTAGCCCCTCCTTGGCCGCGTCCAGCCACACACACAACTACCGCCATCTCACAAAACGGAGAGATCCCGTGAACCGGGGAGACTACGAAACCCTTGCCGCTGCCATCGCCGACAGCAAGGTTGACATCCAATCCCGGCGCATCCTCGCCTTCGACCTCGCCGACGCACTCACCTGCACCAACCAGCGCTTCGATCCCGTCCGGTGGCTGCGGCAGTGCGTCATCGGCCCGGTGACCCCCGCTGAGGTTGCCCACTGGAGCACCCGGCTGAGGCATCGGGTGAAGCACATCGATGATCGCCGGCAGGCGTGGCAGCAGCGCACAGGAGGCCGCCTCGAGTCCTACTCCGCCCGTGACCTAAGCGCACAAGCCGCCCCTCTTGTCGCGGCGTACGAATGAATCTCCGCCCGTGGACCGGCCGCCTCGATGGCGCCCGGGCGCCCCCCCCCCCACAAACACGCAGGGGGGCGCACGAGGGTTCTCACCAGGACGACTGCTTGCACGCAGCGGTCAACACGCACCCCGCGAACGTGCAGCCATCAAAATAACCATCACGCTTTCATCACGCATCTCGCACAAAGTGCGTGGTGCCTGCAATGATCACCGCTGCACGCCTACAGCACCACCCGGGGGTCCTTACTCCATGCCTCGTCTTGCCCTGCCCACGCTCACCCTCGCCGTCGCGATGGCGCTCACCGCCTGCTCGGGCAGCGCCAAGCCGGCCAACACCGTCAGTCGTTCCCACGAGCCTGCCGTCACCCAGGGCAGTGCTCCTGCCGCCGTCACGGCCGCGCAAGCCCTGGACACTCTTCGCAAGGCTGTCCCCACGGCCCGCTTCACCGGGACGGTCACGGCTGCGAATGATCAAAACCATCTATTGGGCAGGCCTGGGCAGTACACCTCAAAGGTCACCTTCTCCGACAGCCGGATCGGCGCGTCCGACACCGAAGGGCTGGATCAGGGGGATGTCGGGCGGGGTGGGGCCGTGGAGGTCTTCGCCAGTGCGGGCGATGCGGCCCGCAGGATGACGTATATCCAGAGCATCACCAAGAGCGTGCCCGCCTTCGCCGAGTACGACTACCGGCACGACACCGTATTGGTACGCGTCTCGCACATCCTGACCCCCAGCCA
This sequence comes from Streptomyces sp. NPDC004561, assembly GCF_053602155.1. Lineage (NCBI taxonomy): Bacteria > Bacillati > Actinomycetota > Actinomycetes > Kitasatosporales > Streptomycetaceae > Streptomyces > Streptomyces sp. NPDC004561. The sequence continues at coordinate 3,769 of NZ_JBSGDB010000477.1, read as the reverse complement.
GGCGGTGGCGTACAAGAAGGCCGCCAACACCCTGGGCTGATCCAAAGCTTCTTCAACGCGCGGCGCCAATCGAAGCTGGTGCTGCGCGCCTCAAACCGGTCTTCACACCATCGCGCCGCCCATAGTCGGCGCGGATCACTGACCTGCTCGTGCCGCGACGAGGACGAGCGAACGGGCCAGCAGCCTGCGCGTCGAGCTCGGGCTTGTGCAGGCCAAGAGTCGCCTGAGCGACGCCGAGACCAGCTCCCAGGTGCAGGAACACGGCGCCCGTGCCCCCGCGGATGCGGCGACTCGAGGCGGTGTGGACCGACCACCGCAACCGATCTATTTTGAAAGTTCAACAATCGTGAAGGATGAGGAAGTCAAGGGCTGCGCAGGCTGCCTGGCCGTCTGCCTGGTGGTCCTGGTCCTGTGGCTCATATGGCAAGCCATCAAGTGGGTCATCAGTGACTGGAACTGGGCATGGGGCCTTGGGACAGTCGCTGTGCTACCCGTTCTGAGCCACATGGTGGTTGTGGCCTGGCGCGAGCAACAGCCACTGGTTCCCACTCAGTCCCGGGAGATCTGGCTCACCGCCGTGTGCACCAGCACCGTCATCTTGCTGACGGCGCTGGTGTTCCTCAGAGGGTGGGGCACTGCACTGTTCGCCATCGTGCTGGCCGTATCCGGCTCACTAACGCTGGCTTTCGCCCCGAGCCAACTGCGTCTGCCATCGCTGTGGCCGCCACCAGCCACAGCAGAGGCATCACAGCCCAAACCTCCTATGACAGATGACGGAAGCCGGCCGATCGACACAAGCGACACCACGTCTGCGGAGCCGACCTCATGACGCCAACCAATCGAGTGCCATCTGCCACGGGCACCGCTGAAGCCGACAACGTCACCGTCACCCCCGAGCAGGTCTGGCACGATCAGGGGCGCAGCAACAGACCGAAGCGTCTTATGACCCTCGGCGCCACGCTCGCGCTCAGCGTACTGGTGTTCCAGCTGGCTCCCAACGGCCCAACGAAGACGCGCCCGGCCGCGGAAGCCGACAACATCACAGCCCCCGCAGTCTCTACTGCCGCCAGCACGCCCACACCGCGGCCGTCCGCCTCCACGAGCGTATCCGCGACGCCCAAGGCCAAGCCGAGCCACAGGCATGTCAAGGCGTCACCGCCAGCTTCGACGAGCGAGGCGGATTCTGCGGGCGACTGGCCGTCCGCCTACCGAGTCGGCCGCGTCCAAACAGAGTGCGACTCCATCACGGGCTGCATGACCACCGCCACGATCACGTTCACCAACATGGACAGCGTCTCGCACACCTTCTACTACGAGTACCAGGGAATCGACGACTCCGGCACGATCGTCTACGAAGGCGCCTCCTCCACTGCTGAACTCGACCCGGGCCGATCCCAGAAGGATCAGATGGTGGCCAGCGACGACACCGACCCCACAAACAAGGTGGCAAGGATCGAAGTCTCGAGCGTCACCGTGGACTCACCATTCTGAGGCGCCATCGCCCGACAGCAACAGTGCCGCATGCCAGAAGCCGTCGACAGGCGCCCGTCTCCATAGGGGCGACCCGGCCTGCACCTTTGCAAGCCGGCCTCAGGAAGCAACCAGAAGGAACACGCCAAGCAGGGAGCCCGTTCACGTGTATGACGAGGAAAAGTCCAGGGCTCGATTCCTCGCGCTGGGATGCAGCCCCGAGGACGCCGACACCTTGGTGAACGCGGGCATCGATCCTGACATCGTAGGCACCGGCGCCCGCGACGCCGTGGCATTCGCCTCCGCCGCCGTCTTTCACGCTCTGGCCGACCCCAACCACTATCTCCAGGCCGCAGACGGCGATCCGGATGCGGCCTGGCGACTGTGGGCGGAGAACTCACTCGAAAGCCTTCAGGACGAAGAGGGAGACGAAGAGGACGACGACGATGGTGGCGACGAAGAAGGCCGAGACAGTGGTTGGGACGACGGCTGTGAGGCGGCCGAGGCCTGGCAGGGATGGGCAAGCGCCTACATCAACAGCACAGAAGCGGGGGAGTGCTCCATCGAACTGATCGACGATCTGGGGATGCCGGGCAACGCCACCTACTTGGACACACTGACCTTTCCTCTGCCTACCGAGGCCCCTGCGGCCTCGCCCAGCGAGCAGGATGCCCGCATCATCCAGGCGGCCATCGAAGAGCTCGCCCGCTACGGATGCATCCCCGACTCCGACGTCCACGGCAGTACGGGCAGCTTCAGCCTGGTGGTCCGCACCCACGACCACGCGTGGGAATGGTTCGAAAGCCGGCGACCCGTGGCCGAAGGACTTCGGCTGTTGCTCGCTGCACTACAAAGTTTGCCTCTGGGTGACCTGACGGTCATCCAGACAGACCGCGACCACTCCGACGCTCACCACACCCCGCAGTCTCAGACCTGCCAGCCGGACACGACGTCAGACACTACCCACGACTCGATCATCAACTGGCGTGACCGGGACGAGTTCGTAGCACAGGCCACCGTGGAACAACCGGACAGCGTCCGCATCGAGCGGTATCAAGGAGGCTGGACCCACCACCTGCGCGACGGGAAGGCTCTCAAGCATCCCAGTCTCCGGGGCCTCAGGCGCATATGGGCCGAAGCCGCGCGACGCGATGGCGAACTGAGCGGCTTCGCCGCCACCTTCCGCTCCGGCGATGTCATGCACCGCTACCGGACACAGGCCGACTGGGTCGACGCCCTGCACCAGCGCCTCGAGGCATGGGAGGACAGGGTGAACGCGGTCCGCGAGGAGCAGTCCCGGTTCCCCCACCTCAAGCAGTGGGGAAAGCGTCTGCATCACGCACTCCTCGACGACGATCAGTTCATGGCGGCCACGACACGTCAGGCACAAGAGCACCGGTGCGCCGAACTTGCGCGCACCATGTTCGTCCCCGACGTCCCACTCCAGTCCCCCTACATTCAGCGCGCCTTCGCCCGGGCAAAAGCCGGGCGAGCCGACATCATCGGCGAACGCCAGCAGACGCGTTGGCGGGAAACAATTCCCACCTGGGCAGCACAGTTGGCCGCATCGACTGCATTCCAACAGGGCACGACTGCTGAACGAGCCATGCTCGCCAGCAACCTGCTCCACCACCATCACCCCTCGGCCGACACTCCAGAACTCGTTCGAATGCTCCGCAATGCGGCCGCCGATCTCCTCGAGCTGTGAACCAAGCCCGACGGCGCCAGGCAAGAACTGCGCAAACCCAACCGAAGTGATCAAGCGGAGAGTCCTGTCAGTGCTGACCAAAGGAGACGCGAGATGGGAATGCACCCCATGCAGACGCCGATCGACTGCCCCGGCTGCGGAAGAAACCTTGCCCAAGACCCACAGCCCAAGCGCATCAAGACCGACGGCTTCCCAGCGGAAGCCACCTACGAAACCGATCCCCTATGCGGGACACGCTGGCACGTCTGGGACAAAACATCCCCACTGCGCCACCAAGCCCAACCGTATGTGGACGCGCCGGCTTCACCCAAAGACGTGTGTTGACACTCAACAGCTCTTGGTGCCCACCATAGTGGCCTCCGACATGCCCGTCGACGCAGTCACCGCGCGTGCTTATCATTCGTACCGCCACGGGCACCTGATGTACGGCGCAACCTCGGAGCGCCACGCTACTGACCACATCATCCGCCGTGCCGGAATCACCGTCACCGCCCACCTAGTAGTGCTTGGTCAGGTCGGTTGTGGTGGTGCGTGTCCTCTGGGCCCGGTGTGGCGTTGAGTGTGCGTGACTCCGGACGAGATTGCTGTGGT
>NZ_JBSGDB010000476.1:0-6471 GCF_053602155.1 Streptomyces sp. NPDC004561 | reverse complement strand
AGTCCTTCAGTCGGATTTTACGCTGGTTTAGTTTATTTCTAGTAGATCTGATTCCCATGCTGTGTTCCCGAGTTCGATTCTCGTCACCCGCTCCATGAAGAAGGCCCAGGTCGGAGACCCGGGCCTTTTTGCTGTCCTGGGTGATCACTCGCAGCGCCGGGCTGAGCGGCCGGCAGGCGCCGCTACCGGGCTGCCGAGCCGGGCCGTCCGAGGCCGATTCACCGGGAAGCTGTACGTCTACCCCGGCACCGGCTGCACGACGTCGCCGTACGGCTCGCGGAACGAGATCGACACCGGCTGGGGCACCTACAACGCCATCGCCTGATGACCGGAAATACCTCAGCGCCCAAGGCCCAACCCGGCCCTGTCGGGGGTCCCAACTCCACGCCGTCTGCGCACTGATGACGGCTGGTCAGGTCTCCCGGCCACGTGCCGTAGCTGCCGATCTACGGAGACTTGGTGGCGATGGTCGTGGTGACCTGGGTCCGGGACCGGCGTCAGCGCTCGCAGTGAGCCGCCCGGTGTGAACGCGGCGAGGGGGCGCCGGCTCGAAGCCTGGCGCCCCCTCGTGTGTCCGGGCTGGGGCGCTCTGGCTTCACCAGTTGACGGCGTCGTCCATCGACTGCTGCCAGTACGTGACCTTGAGCGAGTCGTCGACGTAGACGCCCTTCGCGGGCAGCGGCGGGTGGGCGCCCGCGCCGACGCTCTCGTTGCCGGAGGGGCCCTGGAAGTAGACGGTCAGGGAGTGCACGGTGTGGCCGTGCTCGCCGCTGCCGTCGGTGGCGGACAGGTTCACCGAGGCGTAGCCGGACTCGCCCGGCCGGAGCGTGACGACCGCCTGCGGCTGCGATGCCTCGATGACCGGGGGCACGGCCTGGGCCTCGCCGAAGCGGACGGCCGGGTAGCCGTAGAGGAAGCAGCTCCTGCTGCCGGTGTTGGTCACCGTGAGCAGCATGTGGTTCACGGGACGGTTCAGCGGGGCCGCGACCGTCCTGGTGTCGGACCCCTCGCAGGTGACCGGCTTGCCGGACGGGACGGGCTTCTTCGACGCGGAGACGTCCGCGGTGGGGCCGGTGCCGGCGGTGGCGGGCCTGGTCTTCGGGGAGGAAGCGCCGGAGCCGGAGGCGGAGTTCGGGGCGCTGGGTGCGGAAGCGCCGGAAGAGGTCTTCGCGGTCGCCGTCGAGGCGCCCTCGCTGTGGACGCCCGTGCCGTCGTTGCACGCGGTCAGGGAGAGCGCGGCGAGGGCGACGGTCACGGCGGCGCCGGCGAGACGGGTGCGGGAGGTGCGGAGGTTGGACATGTGGCCGTGCCCCTTCGGTGTTCGGCTTGGGGTGGTGATTGGATGACCGAAGCTTGTGAGGCGTTCTGTCCCAACTGCCACGCATGGCGGGCAGTTGGGGACGCTGGAACGGCGAAACGCGTTCTGACCAGGGGGAAGACAGTGGCGCTGGAACGCGGGACTGGGACACGAAGGGATGGGGAACCGGTGCCAGGGGCAACGGGGGCCGACGGGGCGGAGGCGTTCGCGCCGCTGCTGCGGGAGCTCAAGGACCGCTCGGGGCTGAGCTACGGGGCGCTCGCCAAACGGCTGCACATGAGCACGTCGACGCTGCACCGCTACTGCAACGGCACAGCGGTGCCCCTCGACTACGCCCCGGTGGAGCGCCTCGCGCGGGTCTGCCGGGCGACGCCCGACGAGCTGGTGGAGTTGCACCGGCGCTGGATCCTGGCGGACGCGGCACGAGGGAGCAGGGCGGATCAGGCCCCGGCGACGGGGTCGGATCAAGGGGCCGGTTCGGCCGCCGGTTCCGCCGGCGGTTCGGCTGACGCGGCGGACTCGGTCAGTGCCGTGGAGCCGGTTGTCGTCGATGTGGAGCGGGACAACGTGCCGTCGCGTCGTCGCCGTACCGTGCTGATCGCCGTCGCCGCCGTCGCCGTACTGGGAGCCGTCGTCCTCACCCTGCCCCCGCTGTTCGGCGGCGGGAACGGCGCCAGGGACCGACGGGCGGGCGACACCACCGCCACGAGCGCCGGCGTGGCGGACGGCGGGAAGCCGTTCGTCTCCCCGTCCCCGAGCGCGAAGCGGCACAAGCCGTCCGCGCCGGCCTCCGCCACGCCCACCGGATCCGGATCCGGGACCCCGAAGGGCGGGGCCGCGCGGACCGACGGCGGCGACCCCGGCGCCGTCCCGCTCACCGTCGGCACCCGTCCCTACGTCTACGACAGCCCGTGCAGCCAGCACTTCCTCGTCGACAGCGAACCCGGGCAGGTGGGCCCTCCGGCGAGCGAGCAGGACGCCCCGCGATGGGCCGCCGCGTACGGGGCGGTGTCCTCGGGCGAACAGGAGATCGCCCTCACCGTCCAGGGCACCGGCCGGAGCACCGTCGTCCTGGAGGCGCTGCACGTACGCGCCCTCACCAGGGACGCGCCGCTGCGCTGGAACGACTACTCGATGGGCGTCGGCTGCGGCGGCGGGGTCGACAGCAAGTCGTTCGACATCGACCTCGACGGCGGCAGTCCCACGGTCACCGTCAAGAACGGCCAGCGCGACTTCCCGTACAAGGTCAGCGAGTCCGACCCGGAGGTCTTCTACGTCACCGCCCGCACCAGGGCCCACGACGTCCGCTGGGACCTCACCCTGGACTGGTCCAGCGGGAGCCGCCGCGGCACCGTCCACATCGACAACGGCGGCACCCCGTTCCGTACCAGCGCCGGCGCGGGCCGCCCGGGTTACGACTACCCGCTGGGCGGCAGCGAGTGGATCGCCCGGGTCGGCTGAGGGGCGGAGCGGAGGGCCGCGGGTCCGGATCCTGCCGGGTGCGCGCGGGTGAGGGGCCCCGGAGGGATCCAGGGCCCCTGGGGTCTGCCGTGGGTCACTTCAGGACGTTGAGGGTGTTGGTGGCGTCGTTGACGAAGTAGACGGCGTCGCGGTCCAGGTCCACCGCCAGGCCGAAGAGGGCGCCCGCGCCGGGCGGGGAGCCGCTCTTGTCGAGCTGGCGGAAGGCCACCTGGCGGCCCGCCGGTGTGGTCTCGACGATGTTCCCGTCACCGCCGTTGACGGTCAGGATGTGGCCGTTGGGCGCGATGGCGAGGCCGAGGGGGCCGTTGAGCCGGCCGCCGCTGGTGACGACCCTGCCGGTGCCGGCGCTCGTCTTCCGGGTCAGCGCGCGCTTGATGACGGTGATCCGGTTCTTGACGGTGTCGGCGACGTACAGGGAGCCGTCCTTGGCGAGGCCGACGCCGGTCGGGCCGACCACCAGGGCGGTGGGGTCGGTCCGCTGGGCGAAGCCCGAGCCGATCGTGGTGGTCCGCACCCGCTGCGGCGGCTGGTTGTCGTGGCGCTTGAGGGTGATGCGCAGGACGGTGCCCCGGTCCACCTCGTCGCCGCCGCCCGCCACGGTGCCGTTGAGCACGTTGGTGACGAACAGGTCGGTGCGGTCGCCGTAGCTCGTGGCGGTCATGTCCCACGGTCCGTTGATGCCGCCGCCGGCGATCGTCCTGCGGACCTTGCCGCGGTTGTCCAGCACCAGCAGGCAGCCCGCCTGGGCGGTGGCGGCGGTGCCGTCGGCGGTCGGCAGGCTGCCGACCACGACCCATCCGCCGGGCAGGATGCTCAGGGCGGTGGTGAGACCCACACCGCCGGGGCACGGGCCGGGCAGGCGGGCCGGGTCGATCTGGGCGAACAGCGTGGCGGTGCCGCGCGGGCTGACCTGGACCAGGGTGGTGCCCGTGCCCTGCAGGTTCTGGCTGTTGTTGAAGTTGCTGACCAGGACGTTGCCCCTGCGCAGCTTTCCGGCGTTGCGCGTGACCACGGCCGTGCCGTAGGGGTTCACGTCGCCGTTCGCGGGGACCGTGGAGGCGATCTGGCGCACGGTGTGGAGGCGGCCCAGGAACGTCCCGCCCGCCGAGGCGGCGCCCGCCGCGGCCGCCACCGAGATGACCACGGTGGCTGTCAGCGCGGACAGCCTCCGTGTCCATGGTGACAGAAAGTTGGTTTTCATGTACGGAACGTTAAAGTGATGGTGGGATTTGGTGCGCACGGACACGCGCCGCCCCGGGTGTTTCGCCCGGCAGGTAGGCGAACCGGCCGCGTCAGCCGCCGCACTGGTGGTGTCGGCACTTGGGGCGGAACGTGGGGAAGCCCGGCCGGGGGGTGGGGGTGGGCCTGCGTCTGTCGGGTCTGCCCGGGTGCTTGGTGTGGTTCGGGCTGGGCGAGGCGGAGGCGAGGCCGGGCTCGTCGGCGCCGTGGCCCAGGGGCTCGGGGGCCGGGAAGGGGAGATCGGGCAGGCCGGTCAGGGCGCCCCCCATGTACCGGGTCCAGATCTCGGTCGGGATGTCGCCGCCGAACACCTTCTGCAGACCGCCGACGCCCGCGAGGGACTGGAGCTGGGGGTGGGCCGGGTCCTCCTTGAAGAGGACCACCGAGGTGGCGAGCTGGTGGGTGTAGCCGATGAACCAGGCCGACCGGTAGTCGTCGGTGGTTCCGGTCTTGCCCGCCGCGGTCCGGCCGAGGGCCTGGGCCTTGGTGCCGGTGCCCCGGGTGATGACGCCCCGCAGGACGTCGGTCACGTTGTCGGCGACCGCCGACGGCACGGCCCGTACGGGGGTGGGGGCCGAGAACCCGGGCAGCATCACCCCGTCGCGGGTCACCTGGGTCACCGAGTACGGCGTGGACTGCATCCCGGAGGCCGCGAACGTCGCGTAGGTGCCCGCCATGCGGATGGCGCTCGGGGTGGACGTGCCGATGTAGAAGCCGGCGCTGGGCGCGGCGAGGCTCTCGGAGCGCAGGCCCAGGGCCTTGGCCGTCCGGGCCACGTCGGTGTAGCCGACATCCTCGCCGAGCTGCACGTACGGCGTGTTGACCGACTGCTCCATCGCCGTGCGCAACGGGATGGACCCCCAGTGGTGATTGGTGTCGTTGTGCTGGTGGAGGAGACCGGTGGGGTCCTTGTCGTCGGTGACGTAGTTGCCCTGCTGGTCCTTGATCCGGATGCCGTCGTCGCCGTCGAACTTGCTTGCCGGGGTGATCGGCGCCGGGGACGTGCCGGGTTTCAGGACGGCTCCGTACTGGAGCGCGGAGGCGAGGACCACGGGTTTGAAGGTCGAGCCCACCGGGACGCCGGAGGTGTCGGCGTTGTCCGAGTAGTGGCCCTGCCCGTAGCCGGGGCCGCCGTAGACGGCCAGGATCCGGCCGGTCGCCGGGTCCACCGAGGCGGCGCCGACCTGGACGTCGCGGTCGGCCGCGCGGTGGCCGGGGTCGAGGCGCCGGCCGCGTACCTCGGCGACGGCCTTGGTCAGTTCCGCCGTCTTCTTGCGGTCGAAGGTGGTGTGGATCTGGTAGCCGCCCCGGCCCAGGCTGCTGTCGGTGGCGCTCGGGTCGTGCTGCTGGACGTACGCCCGGGCCAGCTGGACCAGGTAGCCGGTCTGACCGGTGTACCCGGAGCCGGCGGTCCACTTCGTGGGCGCCGGGAAGCCCTGCGCCGCGTACTGGGCGCGCTGCTGCTGCGTCAGCCTGCCGGTGCTCACCATGCGGTCGAGCACCCAGGACCAGCGCGCCTGCGCCTGCGCCCGGGCCGCGGGGTCGGTGTCGGCGTGCTGCAAGAGGCTCGGCTCGTTGACCGCGGCGGCGAGGAAGGCGCCCTGGCTCACGGAGAGCTTCTCGACCGGGACGTTGTAGTAGACGCGGGCGGCGGCCTGGATGCCGTTGGCCTGGCGGCCGAAGAAGCACGTGTTCAGGTAGCCCTGGAGGATCTGCTGCTTGTTCATGCTCGCGCCGATCTTGGCGGAGATCAGCAGTTCCTTGATCTTGCGGGAGAACGTCTGCGACTGGTCGAGGTAGGTGTTCTTGACGAACTGCTGGGTGATCGTCGACCCGGACTGTACGGAACCGCCCTCGGCCATGTGCACGACGGCCCGCGCGATGCCCTGCGGGTCGATGCCCGGGTCGGTGTAGAAGGAGGCGTTCTCGGCGGCGATGAAGTCCCACTGCACGCCCGACGGGACCTGCGCCAGCTGGACGTTCTCCCGGTTCACGCTGCCGTCGGTCGCCAGGACGCTGCCGTCGGACCAGTAGTAGACATTGTTCTGGAGCAGCGTCGAGGGGTTGGGGTCGGGGATGGTGATCGTGGCGTAGGCGTACCCGACGGCCGCGGTCAGCCCGCCGACGCAGAACAGGAACGTGCCCAGCACCTGGCGCCACGACGGCAGCCAGCGGCGCGGGCCCCGCAGGCCCGCTCTCGGATAGTCGATCCAGCGTCTGCCCGCCGCGGCGCTGCTGGTGCCCGTCCGGGCCGCCGCGGCCTGGCCGGCGGCGGGCCTGCGGGGTGCGGCGCGGCCCGAGCCCGTCCGGGCCGCCCTCGCCTGTTCGATCCAGGTGGTGGTGTCGCAGCCCCAGTGGGTGCCGGTGAGCCCGAGTTCGTCGCGCAGGAGGTGCACGAGCAGCAGCCTGGGCTCCACGTCCCTGGTGTGCGG
>NZ_JBSGDB010000475.1:0-6477 GCF_053602155.1 Streptomyces sp. NPDC004561 | reverse complement strand
GCCGACGGCCGGGACCTGAGCCGGAACGACAAGGTGCTCGCCACCGCCAAGCACTTCGTCGGCGACGGCGGCACGGCCTACGGCTCCTCCACGACCGGCACCTACACCACCGACCAGGGCGTCACGACCGTCACCCGGCAGCAGCTGGATGACATCCACCTGGCGCCGTACGGGACCGCCGTCCGGCGGGGCATCGGCACGGTCATGCCGTCGTACTCCTCCCTCGACATCGTCGGCGACGGCAAGGGCGCGGTGAAGATGCACGCCCGCGGCGACATGATCAACGGCGTGCTCAAGGACCGGATGGGCTTCGGCGGCTTCGTCATCAGCGACTGGAACGCCATCGACCAGCTCCCCGGCGACTACGCGAGCCACGTCCGCACGGCGGTGAACGCGGGCGTCGACATGATGATGGTGCCGTACACCTACAAGGACTTCAGCGCCACGCTCGCCGGCGAGGTCAAGGCGGGCCGGATCAGCGAGGCCCGGATCGACGACGCCGTCTCCCGCATCCTCACCAAGAAGTTCGAGCTGGGCATCTTCGAGCACCCCTACGCCGACACCGCCGGGGCCTCGGCCATCGGCTCCCCGGCCCACCGGGCGGTCGCCCGCAGGGCCGCGGCCGAGTCGCAGGTGCTGCTGAAGAACACCGGCGGGCTGCTGCCCCTGAAGAAGAGCGAGAAGGTGTACGTCGCCGGGTCCAACGCCGACGACATCGGCAACCAGACCGGCGGCTGGACCATGACCTGGCAGGGCTCCTCCGGGAACATCACCCCCGGCACGACCATCCTCCAGGGCATGCGCGCGGCGGGCGGCGACGTCACCTACTCCAAGGACGCCTCCGCCCCGACGGACGGCTACGACGTCGGTGTGGTCGTCGTCGGCGAGACCCCGTACGCCGAGGGCGTCGGCGACGTCGGCAACGGCCACGACCTCCAGCTCTCGGCGGCGGACAAGGCGGCCGTGGACAAGGTGTGCTCGGCCATGAAGTGCGCGGTGCTGATCGTCTCCGGCCGCCCGCAGCTCATCGGCGACCGGCTCGGGAAGATCGACGCCCTGGTGGCCTCCTGGCTGCCCGGCACCGAGGGCGAGGGCGTCGCCGACGTCCTCTACGGCGAGCGGCCCTTCACCGGGCAGCTCCCCGTCACCTGGCCGAAGTCCGAGTCCCAGCTGCCGATCAACGTGGGCGACCCGTCGTACGACCCGCAGTTCCCCTACGGCTGGGGCCTGACCACCCTGACCGAGGCGCCCGGGGGCGGGGCGGCCGCGCTGCGCACGCTCGCCGTGCGGGCGGCGGCGGCCGAGCGCGCCGGGGACGGCCGGGCTGGAAGCGCACTGGTCACCCGGGCCCGGCTGCTGGTCCAGCGGAAGGCGGGGGAGCGGATCACGGAGGCGATGGCGAAGCCCTTCGCCGACGCCGACCACCTGCTGCTGACCGGACGGTACGGGAAGGCGGTGGAGAAGCTGACGGAGGCGTACCGGGCGGCGATCTGAATGACCGGTTCTGGGAGGCTTCGGGTAGCTTCGAAGCATGAAGGCCGACGTGCGCACCCGAAGCCTCCCGGCGCTGCTGCTGGCCGTCCTCGCCCTGGTCCTGGCGACCGCGCTCGCCCCGGGGGCGAGCGCGGACACCGGTGTCTCCACCATCGCCCAGGCCCTGCGCAAGAGCCCGGTCTACGTCGACCCGGCGGCCTCCGCCCAGCTGTCGAAGGCGGACGCCGACACGCTCGCGAAACGGATCAGGACGGCGGACAAACCGCTGTTCATCGCGGTGCTCCCGGCCGGCTACCCGACCGGCCGGCTGTTCGCGGACCTGCGTGCCGCGACCGGCATCACGGGCCTGTACGGCATCCGGCTCGGCGACCGCTTCGACGCCCGGGCCGACCGCTCGGTGATGTCGCCGACGGCCCGGCAGAACCTGGTGAACAGCGTCCAGGGCGAGAACGCCCGGACCCAGCTCACCGACTTCACCGACCGCGCCCTGGCCAACATGGGCGGCCACGCCCCGAAGAGCTGGGGCGCCACGGGCGGCTCGGGCGGCGGTGCGTCGAGCATGGGCCTGATCGCGGTCGCCGCGGTCCTGGTGGCGGGCGGCGCCGGCGCCTACGCCCTGGTCCGCCGCAACCGCCGCCGCCGCGCCGAGGAGCAGCGGGCCGCGCTGGAGCGCCTGCGGGTGGTCGTGGACGAGGACATCACCGCCTTCGGCGAGGAACTGGACCGCCTGGACTTCCATCCGGCGGAACCGGGCGCCGACGACGGGATGCGCGGCGACTACGAGCGTGCCCTCGACGCCTACGAGACCGCCAAGCAGCGCATGGCCGAGGCGACGAAACCGGAGGACGTCCGCACGGTGACCCAGGCCCTGGAGGACGGCCGCTTCTCCCTCGCCCAGCTGGCCGCCCGCCGGACGGGCCGCCCGCTCCCCGAGCGCCGCCCGCCCTGCTTCTTCGACCCCCGCCACGGCCCCTCGGTCGCCGACGCCGCCTGGACCCCGCCGGGCGGCGCCCCGCGCGAGGTCCCCGTCTGCGCCGCCGACGCCACCCGCCTGGCCGACGGCCGCGATCCCGTCATCCGCGAGGTAGACACGGACTACGGGCGCCGCCCCTACTGGGACGCGGGCCCGGCCTACGGCCCCTGGGCCGGCGGCTACTTCGGCGGCGGCATCCTCCCCGGCCTGCTCGTCGGCACCCTGCTGGGCAGCGTGATGGCCACCCCCTCCTACGCGGCCGACTACGGCACCGGATACGGCGACTTCGGCGGCTACGGGGGCGACTTCGGCGGCGGTTACCAGGGCGGCGACGTCTCCGGCACGGACTTCGACCCCGGGGACTTCAGCGGCGGCTTCGGCGACGGCGGCGACTTCGGCGGCGGAGACGGCGGGGACTTCGGCGGCGGCTTCGGCAACTGAACCCCGGCCGGCGCCGCGGCCGCCCCCGCCCCGGCCGGTGTGCGGGCCCCGCCGTCAGCCGGGAGCCGGCTCGTCCGGCCAGCCCGCGGGCCGGCGCGTCAGGTTCGCCTCGCGCAGCACCGCCCAGGCGTCCGCCACCGGACCGAGGTGGACGAGCTTGTCGGGGTTGATGACCGTACGGATCGTCCGGATCCGCCCGTCGGCGATGTCGAGCGTCCAGGTGTTGACGACCCTGCCGTCCCGGTCGCGGAAGACCGCGCCCGGCCGGCCGTTCACCTCCCGCGGCTCCACGGCGCCGCCGATCCGCGTGAACGGAGGCAGGAGCGCGGCGAGCAGCCGGGCCACGCTCTCGGCGCCGGTGACGCCCGTGCCCCACCGCGGGGCCTTGCCGCCGCTGTCGCCGACCATGTCCACGTCGGCGGCGAGCAGCTCCCGCAGCCCGTCGACGTCACCCTTCCGGAAGGCGTCGAAGAAGCGCCCGGCGAGTTCCTCGCGCTCCTTGCGGCCGGCCTCGAACCGGGGCCGGCCCGCGTCCATGTGGCGCCGTGCCCGCGTCGCGAGCTGACGGCACGCGCCCTGCGACCGCCCCACCGCCGACGCGACCTCGGGGAACCCGAAGCCGAACACCTCCCGCAGCACGAACACCGCCCGCTCCAGCGGGCTGAGCCGTTCGAGCAGCAGCAGGGCCGCCGTCGACACCGAGTCGGCCAGCTCCGCCGAGCGCTCGGGATCGTCGTACGGGTCGTTCAGCAGCGGCTCGGGGAACCACGGCCCGGGGTACGCCTCCCGCCGGACCCGGGCCGAGCGCAGCACGTCGATCGAGATCCGGGTCACCACGGCCGAGAGGAACGCCTTCGCCGAGGCCGGCCGGGCCGCGGAGCCCTGGTAGCGCAGCCAGGTCTCCTGGACCGCGTCCTCCGCCTCGCTGACGCTGCCGAGGATGCGGTAGGCGATCGAGAACAGCAGCGGCCGCAGGGCCTCGAACTCCTCGGTCCGCGTCACGCCAGCTCCGCCTCGAAGCCCTGCCGCCACGACGGATGGCGCAGCTGCCAGCCGAGCTCCCGCTTGGCCTTGGCGTTCGAGAAGCCGCGGCCCTCGGTCATCATCACCACCGCCTGCTCCCCGGCCAGCAGCCGGGCCAGCCACCGGGGGATCCGCATCGGCGGCCTCGCCCCCGCGCAGGCGGCCAGATGCGGCAGCCACTCGCTCGCCGGGGCCGGCTCGTCGTCGACGATGTTGAACACGCCGTGCGCCTTCTGTTCCACGGCCAGCACGGTGGCGCTCGCCGCGTCGTCGAGATGCACCCACGAGCTGTACCCGGTGGCCCGTCCGACCAGCGGGTACTGCCGCTTGCGCACCAGCTCGACCTGGTCGTCGACGGCCCCCGGCCCGTAGAACGCGCCGTACCGCAGGGCCGCGCCACCGGAGCGCAGGACCACGTCCTCGACGTGGCGGAGCGCCACCATCCCCGCGTGCGCGGCCGTTCCCTCCAGCAGGTCCAGCGGGTCCTCCTCGGTCTTCACCCAGCCGCCCTCGCGCACGCCGTTCCAGCTCGCGTAGCTCTGCGCGACGACGTGCGGGACACCGGTCGCCTCGGCGGCGGCCAGCAGATGGTCCGTCCCCTCGGTGCGCAGCCGGTTGGTGAGGGCGAACCAGCGATCCGGGTGCTTCAGGTCGGGCTTGCCGGCGTGCGCCGTCGAGATCGCGGTCATCTGGTGCACGATCGCGTCCGGCCGCGCCTTCGCGACCGCCTCCCCTACCGACGCCGGGTCCAGCCCGTCCATCACGACCCCGTCCGCGCCCAGCCGCCGCAGCAGGCCCAGCCTCTCCGGGTTCGTCGTCGTCGCCGTGACCTGATGCCCCCCGGCCACGAGCCGCGGCACCAGCCGCTGACCCAGCACCCCGGCCCCGCCCGCCACGAACACCCGCATGATCATCACCCTCCGGATCGCAGAAGCCGTCCTCGCGATCTGAGACGAGACGGCCCCGCCGGGTGTGACACGCGCTTGGATCAGGTCAGTCGCCGAGCGCCAGTTTCAGCGCGAAGCCCGCGATGACGGTGGCGGTGACGCGGTCGAGGAGCCTGCGGGCCCTCGGCCTGCGCAGCCAGGCGCCGACGGCGGTGGCCGAGGCGACGAGGACCGTGGACCACACGAGGCCCAGGGCGATGTGCACGCAGGTCAGCAGGACGCCCGTGGAGAAGTGGGGTGCGCCGGGCGGGATGAACTGGGGGAGTACGGCGACGTAGAAGACGCCCACCTTGGGGTTGAGGAGGTTGGTCAGCGTGCCCTGGCGCCAGCCGGCCGCCAGGGAGTCGGCGCCGGTGAGGGACTCGGGCGCCGGGGCGTCCGGCCGCTCGCCGCGGAAGGTGGCGCGGATCATGCGCGCGGCCATCCACAGCAGGTACGCGGCCCCGGCCCAGCGAAGCGTCTCGTAGGCGAGGTGGGAGGCCGTGAGCAGGGCGGTGACGCCGAGCGAGGTGAGCGTTCCCCAGACGAGGGTGCCGGTCTGGATGCCGAGGACCACGCCCCACGCACGGGTGCGCCGGCCCAGCGCGGCGGTGCGGAGGACGAGGGCCGTGTCCAGGCCGGGGGTCAGGGTGAGGAGCCCTACGACGAGGGCGAAGGACCACAGTGCGGTGCTCATTGCCATGGAAGGTCATCTTCGCACGGACAGGCGAGTGCCCGCCCTCCCGTTCCCGGGTCGGCGGGCACACTCACACTGCGGGCGCCGGGCGGCCGGCCCGGCCGCCGGGGGCTCACGCGTTCTTGATCGCGGAGATGTCGAAGTTCAGCTTGATCTTGTCGGAGACGAGGACGCCGCCGGTCTCCAGCGCCGCGTTCCAGGTCAGGCCCCACTCGGAGCGCAGGATTTCGGCCTTGCCCTCGAAACCGGCGCGCTCGTTGCCGAACGGGTCCTTCGCGACGCCGTTGAACTCCAGGTCGATGCTGATCGGCTTGGTGACGCCGAGGAGGGAGAGGTCGCCGGTGATGCGGTAGTCGTCGCCGCCGAGGGCCTCCGCCTTGGTGGAGCGGAAGGTCATGGACGGGAACTCGTCGGCCTTGAAGAAGTCGGACGACTTCAGGTGGCCGTCGCGGTCGGCGTTGCCGGTGTCGATGCTCTCGATCTTGATGTCCAGCGTGGCGGTGGACTTGGTGGGGTCCGCGCCGTCCAGGTGGAGGCTGCCGGTGAAGTCCTGGAAGCCGCCCCGCACGTTGGTGACCATGGCGTGGCGGGCCACGAACTCGATCGTGGTGTGCGCCGGGTCGATCGTGTACTCGCCGGTCACGGCGGTCAGGTCGGGGCCGGCGGCGGCCGGGGCCTGGGTGTTCTCGGGGGTGCTGTCCTTGCGGCTGAAGATGCCCATGACGTCCTCCTGGAGGTCATCTGTTTAACGTTCAACGAACCCAACGGACTCGACCGTAGACCTATTCCGTTCGGTTTTCAACATCATCCGCAGAGTGTCTTCGTGATGACTTGAAGTCACGATATGGGGGCGCGGCGGGCCATCAGGGTGTTCCCGGGCGGTGTCGGGAGGCCGGCACCGCCCGGATTGGCCATGCTGGGCG
>NZ_JBSGDB010000474.1:0-6480 GCF_053602155.1 Streptomyces sp. NPDC004561 | reverse complement strand
TCGGCCTCCGCGTCACAGAAATCCTGGCCACAGCACAGGCCCGGTTGTCGGGGGGCCCGGAGTAGGAGCCGAGTACGACTCCTGCCAGTCGGCGAGGGCCTTGCGCTGCTGGGCGAGGGGGCCCGCGAGCCAGTTGTCCGGCGCGGCCTCGGGCAGGGTGCGGTTGGCGATCAGGGCCTCGGTGCGCAGGCCCCGCAGGGCGAGGCCGAGGCGCGCGGCGCGGACGGCGTCGGTGCCGGCGGGGCCGGGTTCGGCGACCAGCCGTACGGCGGTGTCACGGTCGGTGAGGACGGCCTCGACGGCGGCGAGTTCGAGGTCCCAGCGGGCCGCCGTCTCGTACAGCCAGTCGGCGGGCATGGGGACGCCGGCCAGCCGGCCCAGGACCGGGCGCAGGGCGCGGGCCGCCTGGCGCTCGGGCGGGAGGAGGCGGCGCAGGTAGCGGCGCAGTTCCTCGGGGAGGGCGAGCAGGGCGAGGGCCTGCGGGAGGGGCGGGAGGTCGACGACGAGGAGGTCGTGGCGCTCGGAGAGGGCCGCGTCCCGCACGGCGCGCAGGAAGGACAGCTCCTCGGCGCCGGGCAGCGGGGTGACCTCCTCGGCGTCCAGACGGGCGGCGCCGAGCAGGTCGAGGACGCCCGCGGCGCGCGTCTGGAAGGCGGTGAGGTCCTCGCGGAAGCGGGCGCCCGCGTCGGGGCGCCAGACGGTGAGGAGGGGGGCGGGCTGTACCGGGGTCGGTCCTGTCGCGCGGCCCAGCGCGGTGCCGAGGGTGTCGGTGCGGTCCGCGCTCAGCAGCAGCGTCCGGACGCCGTCGGCCGCGGCACGCCGTGCGGTGGCGGCGGCGATCGTGGTCCGACCGCTGCCGCCGGGGCCCGTGATCAGGATGGTGCGCATGAGGGTGAACGGTACCTTCGTGCGCGCGGGGCAAACCGCGGTGACTACTTCTCCCCGGACTCGACCCGCTTCTTCAGGCCCGCGAGGGCCCGGTCGATGATGACCTTCTCGGCCTTGCGCTTGATCATGCCGAGCATGGGGATCTTGACGTCGACCGTCAGCCGGTAGGTCACCTCGGTGGCGCCCGCGCCGGCAGGCTTCAGCAGGTAGGAGCCGTCGAGGGAGCGGAGCATCTGGGACTTCACCAGGGTCCAGGAGACCTCGTGCTCACCGGTCCAGGTGTACGCGAGGGTCTGGTCGTCCTTGATCGCGCCGGCGTCCATGACGAGCCGGACCTGCTCGGCGCGGCCCCGCACGTCGGCGGCGAGGACCTCGGCCTCCTTCACCTCACCGGTCCAGTCCGGGTAGCGCGCGAAGTCGGCGATCACCGCCATGACGTCGGCCGGGGCCGCCTCGATCGTGATGCTCGAACTGGTGTGTTCCGCCATCGCCGTGGCTCCTCCAGATGCGGACCGAAGAGAGTCTCACGTGCGCGGGCTGCGCACGTGTGTGCAGCGTGAAGGCTACCGCGCCGCCGACCTGCCGCCTTCACCCCGTCTCCCCTTGTGGTCCGCCGGCCGTCACCACTCGAGTGCCCACGGCTTCCCGGACCCGGCGAAGTGGCCCACGTTGACGCACTCGGTGGCGCCGATCCGCATCCGCCGGACCAGCGGCTGATGGACGTGCCCGAAGAGCGAATAGCGCGGCCTGGTGCGGCGGACGGCCTCCAGCAGGGCCCGGCTGCCGCGCTCGAAACGGCGCGCGACGGTGTCGTAGACCAGCTCGGGGACCTCCGGCGGGATGTGCGTGCACAGCACGTCGACCTCGCCGACCGCCTCGATCTTCGCCGCGTACTCCTCGTCGTCCATCTCGTACGGCGTCCGCATCGGGGTGCGCAGCCCGCCGCCGACGAACCCGAAGGTCCAGCCGCCGATCTCCACCCGCTGGCCGTCCAGCACGGTGGTGCCGGGCCGGGCGTACTCCCGCCACAGAGGCGGCATGTCGACATTGCCGTAGGTGGCGTACGTCGGCGTGGGGAACGCGGCGAACATCTCGGCGTACTGCTTGCGCACGGCCCGTTCGATGGCCGCGGTCCGGTCGGTGCCGATGCCGGACCACAGCCGGGCGCCGAACGCGCGGGCCTCCTCGAACCGGCGGGCGGTGCGCAGCTCGACGATGCGGTCGGCGTTCTCCGTGCCGAACAGGTCGGGGAAGATGCCGCGCGAGTGGTCGGCGTAGTCGAGGAAGAGCACGAGGTCACCCAGGCAGATCAGGGCGTCGGCACCCTCTCCGGCCCGGGCCAGGTCCCGGGCGTTGCCGTGCACGTCACTGACCACGTGGACGCGTGTCCTGGGGTTTCCGGAGGGTGTGGGTGCCATGGCGATCAAGCGTAGGCGTGTGGGGTCTGCGTGAACAGTGTCGGCCGGGCCTGCGGTTACTGGCCGGTCGGTTCAGCCGTGGACTACTGTGCGCGAAGGAACGCCAACGTGTGTGACGCAGCGAACATCTCACCGGGCCCCCCTGTCGTAGACGCCATACCGGCGGGTAACGTCCGGGCAGTCCAGTCGTGCTCTGGATTTCAACCACCGAAGACCGGAGCACCCGCCCGAGCCTTGGACCGCACCGTCGCATCGCACAACGTCGTGGCGCCGGCGCCCTATGAGGAGCAGCAGTCTTGCGCGAGTTCAGCCTTCCGGCTTTGTACGAGGTCCCCGCGGACGGCAATCTGACCGACATCGTCCGCAGAAACGCCGCGCAGCATCCCGACGTCGCCGTCATCGCCCGCAAGACCGGCGGCACCTGGCAGGACGTGACGGCCCGGGAGTTCCTGGCCGAGGTGCACACCGCCGCCAAGGGCCTCATCGCCGCCGGGGTGCAGCCGGGCGACCGGGTGGGTCTGATGTCCCGTACCCGGTACGAGTGGACGCTCATGGACTTCGCGATCTGGAGCGCCGGCGCGGTCACCGTGCCGGTGTACGAGACCAGCTCGCCGGAGCAGGTGCAGTGGATCCTGTCCGACTCGGGCGCGACCGCCTGCGTCGTGGAACTGGACGGCCACACGGCGGCCGTGGAGTCGGTGCGCGAGTCGCTGCCCGCCCTGAAGCACGTCTGGCAGATCGAGGCCGGGGGTGTGGAGGAGCTGGCGCGGCTCGGGCAGGACGTGTCGGACGAGACCGTCGAGGAGCGCAGCTCGCTCGCCAGGGCCGACGACCCGGCGACCATCGTGTACACCAGCGGGACGACCGGCCGCCCCAAGGGCTGTGTCCTCACCCACCGCAGCTTCTTCGCCGAGTGCGGCAACATCGTGGAACGGCTGCGCCCGCTGTTCCGCACCGGCGAGTGCTCGGTCCTGCTCTTCCTGCCGCTCGCGCACGTCTTCGGCCGTCTGGTGCAGATCGCCCCGATGATGGCGCCGATCAAGCTGGGCTGCGTCCCGGACATCAAGAACCTCACCGACGAGTTGGCCGCCTTCCGCCCGACGCTGGTCCTCGGCGTCCCGCGCGTCTTCGAGAAGGTCTACAACTCCGCGCGGGCCAAGGCGCAGGCGGACGGCAAGGGCGCGATCTTCGACAAGGCGGCGGACACCGCGATCGCCTACAGCAAGGCGCTGGACAGCGCGTCGGGGCCGTCGTTCGGGCTGAAGGTCAAGCACAAGGTGTTCGACCGGCTCGTCTACAGCAAGCTGCGGGCGGTCCTCGGCGGCCGGGGCGAGTACGCCATCTCCGGCGGCGCCCCGCTCGGCGAGCGGCTCGGCCACTTCTTCCGGGGCATCGGCTTCACGGTGCTGGAGGGCTACGGCCTGACCGAGTCCTGCGCGGCGACCGCGTTCAACCCCTGGGACCGCCAGAAGATCGGCACGGTCGGGCAGCCGCTGCCGGGGTCCGTGGTGCGGATAGCGGACGACGGCGAGGTGCTGCTGCACGGCGAGCACCTGTTCAAGGAGTACTGGAACAACCCGGCCGCGACCGCGGAGGCGCTGGCCGACGGCTGGTTCCACACCGGTGACATCGGCACCCTCGACGAGGACGGCTATCTGCGGATCACCGGCCGGAAGAAGGAGATCATCGTCACGGCGGGCGGCAAGAACGTGGCCCCGGCCGTGATAGAGGACCGGATCCGGGCGCACGCGCTGGTCGCGGAGTGCATGGTGGTGGGCGACGGGCGGCCGTTCGTGGGCGCGCTGGTCACCGTCGACGAGGAGTTCCTGGGGCGTTGGGCCGCCGAGCACGGCAAGCCGGCGGGCTCCACCGCGGCGTCGCTGCGCGACGACCCGGATCTGAACGCGGCGATCCAGGCGGCGGTCGACGACGGCAACGCCGCGGTGTCGAAGGCGGAATCGGTGCGGAAGTTCCGCATTCTGTCCTCCCAGTTCACGGAGGAGTCGGGCCACCTCACCCCGTCGCTGAAGCTCAAGCGGAACGTGGTGGCGAAGGACTACGCGAACGAGATCGAGGCGATCTACGCGAAGTAGTCGCCTCTCTGACGGTGCGTCATGGCGTGGTGTCCTCCACGAGGACCCGCGCCATCGTGCGTTCGGCGAGCGCGGTGATGGTGACGAAGGGGTTCACGCCGATGTTGCCGGGCACCAGCGAGCCGTCGGTGACGTAGAGCCGGTCGTACCCCTTCACCCGGCCGTAGTCGTCGGTGGCCTTCCCGAGCACGCAGCCGCCCAGCGGGTGGTACGTGAAGTCGTCGGCGAAGACCTTGCCGGTGGACCCGAACAGGTCGTACCGGTAGATCGTGAGGTTGGCCAGGTTGATCCGGTCGAACAGCTTCTTGGCCATGCCCACCGACACCGCGCTCTGGGCCGGTGTCCAGCCGAGCCTGACCGTGCCGGAGGCGGAGTCGTAGGTGAAGGACGCCCGTTCGGGGTTCTTGGTGATCGCCAGGTAGAGGCTGATCCAGTGCTCGAAGCCCATGGGCAGCGGAGCGATCTCGGCGAAGACCGGGTTGTCGGCGTTGGCCCAGTCGTCGATGCCCATCACCGGCATGGTGGCCTCGTTGGCGCCGACGGTGTCCCAGACGTGGTTGGCGCGGCCGAGCATGGTGTTGCCGTTGGTGCCCCAGCCCGCGCCCACGGCGGGGTCCAGGTCGGGCAGGGTGCCGGTGTCCCGGGCGCGGACGAGGAGTTCGGTGGTGCCGAGGCTGCCGCCGCCGAGGAACAGGTGGGTGCAGCCGTACTGCTTGGTCTCGACGACCACGCCGGTGTCGTCGATCCGGTCGGCGGTCAGCACGTACGACCCGTCGGCCGCCCGGCTGACGGACCGCACCCGCTCCATCGAGTGGATGGTGACGTTGCCGGTGCCGAGCGCGGCGGCGAGGTACGACTTGTCGAGGCTGCGCTTGCCGTAGTTGTTGCCGTAGATGACCTCTCCGGCGAGCGCGGACTTCGTGGCGGTGCCGGCGGCCTCGCGCTGCATGTAGCCGAAGTCGTAGACGTTGGGCACGAAGGTGGTCTTCAGGCCCGCGTTGGCGGCGGCCTTCCGGGAGGTGCGGGTGAACTGATACCACTCGGTGGACTCGAACCACGCCGGGTCGATGGTGTTCACGCCGAGCATGGCGCGGGCGCGCGGGTAGTAGGTGCCGTACATCTCGTCGGTGTCCACGGTCGGGAACTGCTCGGCGAAGTAGGACTTCAGGGGCGTGACCGCCATGCCGCCGTTGACGAGCGAACCGCCGCCGACACCCCGGCCGACGTAGACGGACATGTTGTCGTAGTGCACGCGGTCCAGGACGCCCGGGTAGGGGTTGATGGCCTTGTTGACCACGTCCAGCCACAGGAAGGTGGCGAGCGGGGCCTCGGTGCGGGTGCGGAACCACATGGACCGCTGGTCGGGGGCGAGGGTGGAGCAGAACACCTTGCCGTCGCCGCCGGGGGTGTTCCACAGCCGGCCCATCTCCAGCACCAGGGTGCGGATCCCGGCCTGGCCGAGCCTGAGGGCGGCGACGGCGCCGCCGTAGCCGGAGCCGACGACGATCGCGGGGGCGGACTCGGCCGCGTCGGGCTCGGCCGCACGGGCCGACTGCAGGCCGACGCGGGTGAAGCCGAGGGTGGCCGCGGTCTGGAGCGCGACCATACCGAGAATGTGGCGTCTGGTCAGCTGACGCTGCATCAGTTTTGCTGTCATGCGCGCAGCATGTGCGGATTTTCCGGTTCCGGCTAGTACGGCTGCCGGGATTCACAGAAGCGCTTCGAGCCTCTCGGCGAGCAGGTCCCAGCGCCACTTCTCCTCGACCCACCGGCGGCCGCGCTCGCCCATGCGCCGGCGCAGCTCGGGGTCCTGGAGCAGGACGACGATCCGCTCGGCCGTCTGCTCGGCCGAGCCGCCCCGGACCACCCAGCCCGTCTCCCCGTCGAGCACCGCGTCCGGCGCGCCGCCCGAGTCCCCGGCGACGACCGGCAGCCCGGTCGCGGACGCCTCCAGGTAGACGATGCCGAGGCCCTCGACGTCCAGGCCGCCGCGCCGGGTGCGGCACGGCATGGCGAAGACGTCGCCGGCGCCGTAGTGGGCAGGCAGCTCCGACCAGGGGACGGCGCCGGTGAAGCGGACC